>JBFXGQ010000444.1:0-4469 GCA_050177915.1 Pseudodonghicola sp.
CACCGTGCATGTCGCGGGCCATCCGGGCGATGTCCAGCGCCTTGCCGCAGTTGTTGCGCTTGACGATCGAGATCATCTCGGGCGCGGCATTGGCGCCGTCCATCAGCCGGCCGACCCGCAGGCTGGCCTGCAGCCCCAGGGCGATTTCGGACTGCATGTCGGCCAGTTTCTTCTGGAACAGCTGGGTCTGCGCCAGCGGGCGGTTGAACTGCTTGCGGTCCAGGCCATACTGGCGGGCGGCGTGCCAGCAGGTCTCGGCGGCGCCCATCACGCCCCAGCTGATGCCGTAGCGGGCGCGGTTGAGGCAGCCGAACGGGCCCTTCAGCCCCAGCACATGCGGCAGCAGAGCGTCTTCGCCGACCTCGACGCCCTCCATCACGATCTCGCCGGTGATCGAGGCGCGCAGGCTGGCCTTGTTCTTGATCTTCGGTGCAGACAGGCCCTTCATGCCCTTCTCCAGCACGAAGCCGCGGATCTTGCCGTCATGCGCGTCGGACTTGGCCCAGACCACGAAGACATCGGCGATCGGCGCGTTGGAGATCCACATCTTGGTGCCGGTCAGGCGATAGCCGCCGTCGGTCTTCTCGGCGCGGGTCTTCATGCCGGCGGGGTCGGACCCGGCGTCAGGCTCGGTCAGGCCGAAGCAGCCGATGTATTCGCCGGAGGCGAGCTTGGGCAGGTATTTCATCCGCTGCTCTTCCGAGCCGTAGGCGTAGATCGGGTACATCACCAGCGAGCTCTGCACCGACATCATCGAGCGATAGCCGGAATCCACCCGCTCGACCTCGCGCGCGACCAGACCGTAGGAGACATAGCCGGCGCCGATGCCGCCGTATTGTTCCGGGATGGTGGTGCCCAGCAGACCCATTTCGCCCATCTCGCGGAAGATCTCGGGATCGGTTTCCTCGTTCTCGAAGGCGCTCAGCACCCGCGGCTGCAGCTTGTCCTGCGCATAGGTGCGGGCGCTGTCGGCGATCATCCGCTCCTCTTCGGTCAGCTGGTCGGCCAGGCGGAACGGGTCGGCCCAGTCGAAGCCGGAGAGATCGGGGGCATCCTTGGCGCGAAGCGTCGGGGCGGTCATGACGGTCTCCTGATGTCATATGCGTTTGCGTGGGGTGTACCATAGGTTTTCCGCAAGAAACAGCGAGACATCCGCATGGTTTTATGAGTAAACCGCATAGATGCTCGCGCCCCGCCGATTCCTGCCCTCGATCGCCTCGCTCCGCGCGCTGGAGGCGCTGGAGCGTCTCGGCTCGGCCTCGGCCGTGGCCGAGGAACTCAGCCTGACCCAGAGCGCGGTGAGCCGGCAGTTGCAGACGCTGGAGGAGCAGATGGGGGTCGCGCTGATCCAGCGCAGCCGCAAGCGGCTGACCCTGACGCCGGCGGCGCGCGATTATGTGGCGGCGGTCCGCCCTGCCCTGCATCAGATCGCCCAGGCCTCGATGCGGTTGCAGGTGCCGCAGGCGGGCGGCGCACTGAACCTCGCCATCCTGCCGGCCTTCGGCATGCGCTGGCTGATGCCGCGGCTGCCGGATTTCGCCCGGCTGCACCCGGAGGTGACGATCAACATGGCGACCCGGCTGCAGCCGTTCAACTTCTCCAGCGAACCCTTCGATGCCGCGATCCATTTCGGCACCGGCGACTGGCCGGGCACCGACCGGCTGCTGCTGAAGCACGAGCAGATGCTGCCGCTGTGTGCGCCGGAACTGCTGCGCGGCCGCGCCACCGGCGATCCGCGGGCGCTGCTGACGATGCCGCTGCTGCATATCCAGACCCGGCCGCGGGCCTGGCAGGACTGGTTCGCGCTGAAGGGGGTGGAGACCCGCGGCCCGGTGCCCGGCACCATGTACGACCAGTTCTCGGCCATCATCCAGGCGGCGCTGCACGGGCTGGGGGTGGCGCTGCTGCCGGATTATCTGGCCGAGCAGGACGTGGCCACGGGGCGTCTGGTGGCCGGCTTCGGCCCGGCGGTCGAGATGCGCGGCGCCTATTACCTGGTCTGGCCGCAGGACAAGGCGCGGCACCCGCCGCTGACGCTGTTCCGCGACTGGCTGGCGACCCAGGCGCAGCCCGAGGACCCGCTGCCGCGGTGAGGCCTGGAGCCCGGAATTTTGGGGACCCGGAATTTTGGCAAAATTCCGGGCCGGAAAATTGCGAATTTTCCGGGGTGTACCTGGTACGTCGCGGGGGACATAGACCGGAATTTTGCCAAAATTCCGGTCCGGAAAACGCGCCGTTTTCCGGGCGCGCCTTCTCCCAGGGCTCCGCCCGTTCGCCCCTGAAACGCTCCCCCGGGTGCGTTTGCGAGACGGGGCCACCCCGGGGCGCTGCCCGTTTGGTGCTGAAAACGGTTCACTGGACCGTTTTCCGGGCGCGCCTCACCCCAGCGCGTACCCCGCGCCGCGGACGGTGCGGACAGGGTCCTCGCCGCCGTGCTGGGTCAGCGCCTTGCGCAGCCGGCCGATATGCACGTCGACGGTGCGGGTATCGACATAGATGTCGCGGCCCCAGACCCGGTCCAGCAGCTGTTCGCGGCTCCACACCCGGCCCGGCTTCTCCATGAAGGTGGAGAGCAGCCGGAACTCGGTCGGACCCAGTTTCAGCGGCTGTTCCGAGCGGCTGACCTTATGGGTCTCGGCATCCAGCACGATATCCTCGTACTGCAGCCTGAGCCCCACGGTCGAGGGGCGCACGCGCCGCAGCTGGCTGCGCACGCGCGCCATCAGCTCGATCACCGAATAGGGTTTGACGACATAATCGTCGGCCCCGGTCTCCAGCCCGCGCACCTTGTCGACCTCTTCGGAACGGGCCGAGAGCATGATGATCGGGATCGCCCGCGTTTCCGGCCGGGTCTTCAGCCGCCGGCACACTTCGATCCCGCTCAGGTTCGGCATCATCCAGTCCAGAACGATGATGTCGGGCGTGTCTTCCTCGACCAGCAGCAGGGCCTCCTCGCCATTCTCGGCCTTGAGCACGCGGAATCCCTCCGCCTCAAGGTTGTAGGCCAGCACCTCCCGTTGCGCCAATTCGTCCTCGACCACCAGAACCGTCGGCTGATCCGCCGCCATGACTAGCCCTCCAGGACGCTGACCGAGGTGTCGTCAGCCTTGCTGCGCGCCTCGTCCGGGCGTTCGCCGGTCACCAAATAGACCACCTGTTCGGCGATGCCGGTGACATGGTCGCCCATGCGTTCGGTGTTCTTGGCGATGAAATGCAGGTGCATGCAGGCGGTGATGCTGCGCGGGTCTTCCATCATGAAGGTCAGGAACTCGCGGAACAGCGCGTTGTACATCTGGTCGACCTCGCGGTCGCGTTCGATCACGTCGCGGGCCAGTTCCACGTCGCGCTGGATATAGGCGTCCAGCGCGTCCTTCAGCATCAGCTCGACCTCGCGCGCCATCCGCCGCAACGAGGCGGTGGCCCCGGCCACCGGCGGCAGCTGCGCCAGAACGCTGGTGCGCTTGGCCATGTTCTTGGCGTAATCGCCGATGCGCTCCAGATTGCCGGCGATCTTCATCACCGTCAGCACCAGCCGCAGATCGCTGGCGGTGGGGGCGCGCAGCGCGATCAGCCGCGCGGTCTCCTCGTTGATCATCACCTCCAGATCGTCGATGGCGGCGTCGCCGGCGCGGACCTTTTCGGCCTGCTCCTCGTCGCGCGCCTCAAGCGAGCTGGCGGCTTCCAGGATGGCCTCTTCGACAAGGCCGCCCATCTTCATGATCCGGGCCTGAATGCCCTCAAGATCCCGGTCGAAGACCTTGGTGATATGTTGCTCTGACATGATGTGTCCTGCTTCGCTTAGCCGATCCGGCCGGTAATGTAGCTTTCGGTGCGGGGATCGATCGGATTGGTGAAGATCTGTCCGGTCTCGCCGAATTCAACCAGATTGCCGAGGTGGAAGAACGCGGTCTTCTGGCTGACGCGGGCGGCCTGCTGCATCGAGTGGGTGACGATCACCACCGAATAGTTCTGCCGCAGCTCGTCGATCAGCTCCTCGACCTGGGCGGTGGCGATCGGGTCGAGCGCCGAGCAGGGCTCGTCCATCAGCAGCACCTCGGGTTCGGTGGCAATCGCCCGGGCGATGCACAGGCGCTGTTGCTGGCCGCCCGACAGGCCGGTGCCCGGTGCGTCGAGCCGGTCCTTGACCTCGTCCCAGATGGCGCCGCGGCGCAGGCTCTTCTCGACGATCTCGTCCAGCTCGGCCTTGTTGCGGGCCAGGCCGTGGATGCGCGGGCCATAGGCGATATTGTCATAGATCGATTTCGGAAACGGGTTCGGCTTCTGGAACACCATGCCGACCTTGGCGCGCAGCTGCACCGGATCGACCTTGGGGTCGTAGATGTTCTCGCCGTCCAGCAGGATCTCGCCCTCGACCCGGCAGATGTCGATGGTGTCGTTCATCCGGTTCAGGCTGCGCAGGAAGGTGGATTTGCCGCAGCCCGAGGGGCCGATGAAGGCGGTCACCGTCT
>JBFXGQ010000445.1:0-4446 GCA_050177915.1 Pseudodonghicola sp.
ATCTGCGCCAGCGACGGCAGAACCTGAATTTCGATCTGTGCCTGATCCATCTTCCCTCCGGTCCCTCCCCTATCTGTGGTCGGACCCGCCCTGTTCAAGCCGGGATCGCGGCGGCGTACCCTTCGAAGGTGATGTTGTCGGCGCGCTGCCGCGCCTCTGCCTCGGCCTGCGGCGAGCGGATGGTCCAGCACAGCACCGGCACGCCCGCGCCGCGCAGCGCCTGCACCCGCGGCCGCGCCAGATCGGCGGCCTCATGGCTGACGAAACCGGCACCGACGCGGTCGAAATCGGGGATGTCGCGCAGCCGCGCGCAGGTGTCGGCCGACAGCGGCCAGTCGCCGGGATCATAGGCGCTGGTCACCAGCCCGCGCGGCAGATCCGGGGCGAGACGGGCCATCGCCGCCACGCTGTGGGGGTTGAAGGACATCACCGCCACCGGCCCGGGATAGCCCGCCAGCGCCCGGGCGGTCACCGCCTCGAGCGCGCCGACATCGGCGCCCATGCCGCCGTCCTGATCCTTCAGCTCGATCAGCAGCGGCACCCGCCCCGCCACCAGATCGAGCATTTCGGTCAGCCTCGGGATGCCTTCGCCGTCGCCGTTCAGCAGCGGGATCGCCGCCAGATCCTCGGCCCGGCGCTGCCGGACCGCGCCGGTCTGCCCGGTCAGCCGGGTCAGGGCGTAGTCGTGAAACACCATCGCCTCGCCATCGGCAGAGAGCTGCAGATCGCATTCGATGGCATAGCCCGCCGCGATCGCCGCGCGAAATGCCGCGCGGCTGTTCTCGGGGCGGCCGTCCGCCCGGTCGTGCAGCGCGCGATGCGCCACCGGCAGGCGCCGCAGCGCCTCGGGCAAGGAGGGGGCGCGGGTCATCGCAGCAGGAAGATCCCTTCGATCTCGACCGCGACGCCCAGCGGCAGGGCCGCGGCAGAGACCGCCGAGCGCGAATGCCGGCCGGCATCGCCCAGTGCCTCGACCAGGAAATCCGAGGCGCCGTTGATCACCTGCGGCTGCTGGGTGAAATCGGCGGTCGAGTTGACGAAGCCGGTCAGCTTGACCACCCGCACCAGCAGGTCCAGATCGCCCTGGCAGGCAGTGCGCACCTGCGCCAGCAGGTTGATCGCACAGCGCCGCGCCGCCGCCGCGCCGGCCTCGACATCCATAGTGTCACCCAGCTTGCCGACGATCAGCCCGTTCTCGTCGTTCGAGATCTGGCCGGAAACGTAGAGCATGTCGCCGACCCGCACGAAGGGCACGTAATTGGCCGCCGGTGCCGGGGCGTTCGGCAGGGTGATGCCCATGTCTTCCAGTCTGCCTTCGATGCTCATCGTTTCGCACTCCTTGTTTCGGTTCGCGCGGACGCTAGCCCCTTGACCTGCCGGCGAAAAGAGAAATCGTCAGCTTTCCCGGAAGGCCTTGGCGAAGTAGTCGGACAGCGGCTTGACCAGATAGGCCAGCGGCGAGCGGTCGGCGGTGCGGACGAAGGCCTGCACCGGCATGCCGGGGATCATCACCTTGCCCTCGGGCAGCAGCTCGGCCTGACCCTCGTCCAGAACGATCTCGGCCCGGTAGAACGACCGCCCGCTGGCGCTGTCCTCGAAGGCGTCGGCCGACACCCGCGTCACCGTGCCGGTCAGCTGCGGCGTGTGGCGCTGGTCGAAGGCCGACATGCTCAGGATCACCGGCTGGCCGACGTGGATCTCGTCGATATGGATCGGGTCGACATGGACGGCGATCACCAGCGGCCGGTCCTGCGGCACGACATAGAGCACCGGATCGGCCGGCCGGATCACCGCGCGCGGCGTATGCACCTGCAGCCCGTAGACGATGCCCGACACCGGCGCGGTGATGTCCAGCCGCGCCAGCTGCTCCTGCAGCGCGCGACGCTGTTCGGCCAGCTCCAGCTCGCGGTAGCGCAGATCGCGCAGGCGGGTGATCGCGTCTTCGCGCTGGGTGGTGCCGAGCTTGAGGATCTCGATCTCGATCTCGGTGATCCGCCCCTCGGCTTGCGCCTTCGATGCCTTCAGCTCGCCCAGCGTGCCGTCGAGATTGGCCGCCGTGCGCCGCAGGTTCAGCACCGTGGCCGCCTGCGCCAGCCCGCGGTCCAGCAGCGACTGCTGGTTGTTCAGCTCCTGCTGAATCAGCTCCAGCTGCACCGCCAGCGAATCCTGCTGCGCCACGATGCCCTCGATCTGGTTCTGGATCTGGCCGCGCCGTTTCTCCAGCTGCTGGGTTTCCCGTTCGATGGAATCGCGGCGGGCATAGAACAGCCGGCGCTGGCCGTCGACCAGTTCGGCCACCTCGGGGCGATCCTCGGCGATCTTCAGCAGCTCCGGGTCGAAATGGAGTTCATCATTGCCGTCGCGTTCGGCATCCAGCCGGCCGCGCCGCGCCATCAGCTCGAACAGCTGGCCCTCGACGATCACCAGTTGCGATTGCAGGCTGGTGGAATCGAGCCGGATCAGCGTCTGCCCGGCCTCGACCCGGTCGCCCTCGGCTACCAGGATTTCCGACACCACGCCGCCATCGGGATGCTGCACGATCTGGCGGTTGCTCTCGACCTCGATCCGGCCGCTGACCACCACCGCGCCGGCGATGGAGGAGAGCGCCGCCCACGAGCCGAAGCCGCCGACCAGCAGCGCCAGCGCCAGAAACCCCACGAACAGGGGCCGTCTGGCCGACCAGCCGCGTTCCGTCACGGGCTTCGCGGCGCCAGTGGGCGCAGGGCCCGTCCGCGCCGGCACGGATTGCGGCTCAGCGGCCTTGACCGCCGTCGGTTTCATCTCTGTCATGCTCATCGCATACCGCCCATTCCGGAGGATTTCAGCAGTTGCTGATGGTTCGAGACCATCTCGCGCAGGACCTGATCCTTGGGTCCGAAGGCGGTGCGGTGGCCCTCGTCCAGCACCAGCAGAAGATCGCATTCCTGGATTGCCGAGGGCCGGTGCGCCATGATCAGCACCGATTTCCCGGCCGCCTTCATGCCGCGGATCGCGTTGTTCAGCGCCAGCGACCCCTCGTTGTCGAGGTTCGAGTTCGGCTCGTCCAGGATCAGCAGCACCGGATCGTCATAGAGCGCGCGGGCCAGCGCCACCCGCTGCATCTGACCGCCCGACAGCCGGCCGCCGCCGGCGGTGAGGCGGGTGTCGTAGCCATCGGGCAGCGACACGATCAGATCGTGCGCGGCGGCCTTCTTGGCGGCCTCCACCACCTTGGCGCTGTCGGGTTCGGCAGCCAGCCGGGCGATATTCTCGGCGATGGTGCCGTCGAACAGCTCGACCCGCTGCGGCAGATAGCCGATGTGCTGGCCCAGAACGTCCGGCGCATATTGGTCGAGCGAGGCGCCGTCCAGCCGCACCACGCCGCCCGCCGGCCGCCAGAACCCGGTCAGCGTACGCGCCAGCGTCGTCTTGCCCGAACCCGAAGGCCCGATCACGCCCAGCGCCTGCCCCGGCTCGACCTTGAAGCTCACCGTCTTCAGCTTGGCCCGGGTGTCGCCCGGCGGCACCACGGTCAGCCCCTGCACCTCCAGCCGCGCCTTGGGCTTGGGCAGCGCGGTGCGGCGGGTTTCCGCCGGCACCTTGCTCAGCAATTCGCCCAGCTGCTGCCAGCCCTTGCTGGCGCGCTGCACCTGCGGCCAGTGGCCGACCAGCAGTTCGATCGGCGCCAGCGCCCGGCTCAGCAGGATCGACGAGGCGATCATCACCCCGCCGGTCGCCTCGCCCATCAGCACCAGGTAGGCGCCCAGCCCCAGCATCGCCGATTGCAGGAACATCCGCAGCGTCTTGGTCAGCGAGGAGAACGAGCCGCCCACATCGCTCGCCACCACGGTCTCGACCAGCGAATCGTCCCGCGTCCGCTTCCAGCGCGAGAAGGCGGCACCGCGCATCCCCATCGACTGGATGGTCTCGGCCTCGTTGCGGATCTCGTCGGCCATCAGCCCGGCCCGGTGCGACGAGACATTCGCCTGCAGCACCGGACGGCGCGAATAGATCTGGTTCAGCACGGTGATCAGCACCAGCAGGGCGCCGCCGACCACCGCCATAATCCCGAGATAGGGGTGGAAGAACGCGATCCCGGTCAGGAAGAACGGCGTCCAGGGCAGATCGAAGATCACCAGCAGCACCGGTGCGGCCATCAGCCGCTCCACCGCCTCGAGATCGTTGAGGCCGGTCTGCGCCACCGGGTCCTGCGCCACCGCCGAGCGGCGCAGCATCGCCTCGAACACGCGGCGGTCCAGCGCGCCCTGGAACCGCGCCCCGACCCGGGCCATCACCCGGCCGCGCGCAAAGTCCAAAAGCCCCATGATGCCATAAAGAAACGCCACCAGCAGCGACAGCGCCACCAGGGTTTCGACCGACCGGCTGCCCAGCACCCGGTCATAGACCTGCAGCATGTAAAGCGGGCCGGTCAGCATCAGGAGGTTGGCAAAGAAACTGAACACGCCC
>JBFXGQ010000446.1:0-4441 GCA_050177915.1 Pseudodonghicola sp.
TCGCCACGAAGCCGGGCGGTACCCGGCATCAGAAGCGGTCCTTGCGGCCGCGGATCTCGGCAAAGACCTCGGCCGCCGGGGCATCGGCCATGCCCAGGGTGGCGCGGATGTCGGGGTCGTCGGCGCGCAGGAAGGGGTTGGTGGCCAGTTCCAGCGCCAGGGTCGAGGGCACGGTGGGCCGGCCGGCCGCGCGGGCGGCGGCGATGTCGCGCAGGCGCGCCTGCAGCGCCGGGTTGCCGGGATCGACGGTCTCGGCGAAGCGGCCGTTGGCCTGGGTGTATTCGTGGCCGGAATAGACCACCGTCTCGGGCGGCAGCGCCGCCAGCTTGGACAGCGAGGCCCACATCATCGGCATGGTGCCCTCGAACACCCGGCCGCAGCCGAGCGCCATCAGGCTGTCGGCGGTGAAGACCGCGTGGCTGGCGGGGAAGTAATAGGCGATATGGCCCAGCGTGTGGCCTGAGACGTCGATCACCGTGCCGACGTCTTCGCCGATGCGGACGCTGTCGCCTTCGCTGACCTGACGGTCGAGCGGCGGCAGCCGGTGGGCATCGGCCGCGGCGCCGGTGACCTTCGCCGGATGGGCGGCGAGGATCTCGGCCAACCCCTCGACGTGGTCCCAGTGGTGATGGGTCAGCAGCACCTGGGTCAGCCGCCAGCCCCGTTCGGCCAGCGCGGCCAGGATCGGCGCGGCCTCGGGGGCGTCGATCAGCGCTGTCTCACCGCTTTCCGCATCATGCGCCAGAAAGGCGTAGTTGTCCGAAAGGCAGGGTATGGTGAGGATCTCCAGAGGCATGGCCATTCTCCCTTTCAATGGAAAGCGGGGTTGTTAAACTGCGGCCAGCTTGGCCGATCATACGGGCGCCCGCAATGCATCTCGACGTGCAGGACCTTCGCAACTTCTACTACCGCAGCACCCTCGGCCGGGCTGCGCAGGCCTCGGTGCGGGCGGCTATGCTCGATCTGTGGCCCGAGGCCAAGGGGCAAACCGTGGCGGGCTTCGGTTTCGCGGTGCCGCTGCTGCGGCCCTACCTGGCCGAGGCGCGCCGGGTGGTGGCCCTGATGCCGGGGCCGCAGGGGGTGATGCCCTGGCCGGCGGGGATGCCCAATGTCTCGGTGCTTTGCGAGGAGACGCTGTGGCCGCTGGAGACCGGCCATGTCGACAAGCTGGTGGTGATGCACGGGCTGGAGGCCTCGGAGCGCCCCACGCTGCTGCTGGAGGAATGCTTTCGCGTGCTGGGGCCGGGCGGCAAGGCGCTGTTCATCGTGCCGAACCGCGCCGGCCTGTGGTCGCGCAGCGACCGCACCCCCTTCGGCTATGGCCGGCCCTATACGCTGGGCCAGCTGGAGACCCAGCTGAGGCAGCACCAGTTCCTGCCCGAGCGTCACGCCGCCGCGCTCTATCAGCCGCCCTCGTCGCGGCGGTTCTGGCTGCGCTCGGGCTCGCTGCTGGAAAAGGTCGGGGCGCGGCTGCCCACCGTGCTGGCCGCGGGGGTGTTCATTCTCGAGGTTTCCAAGCGGGTGCAGCCGCCGCAGCAGGGCACCCTGGTCAAGGATCTGGCGCGGCGTCCGATCAAGGCGCTGGACGGGCTGGTCAAGCCGGCCTGAACAGCAGATCCGCGGCGCGAAACCCGTCAGGAATCGCCCGGAAACGCCGTTTTTTTGTGCCCGGTTTTCGAGCAATCCGCCGCACTTCGGCTAAGCACATGAAAACAGGCGGATAATGGGTTTGGTGGTTGATGCTATAGGTTGTTGCGGGGTGGGGAACGCTCTGCTACATCCACGCTGATTTTGATGACCTGCGTTTTCGCGGGTCGTTTCTCACGCCCCCGGACGCCGTTTCGCGGTCAACCGGGGCCAAATGTCGGAAGGGTGGACGTGTCCGAACCAGCTTCGATTTCCGCAGGCATCGCCGCGCGCTATGCCACTGCGATCTTTGAGATTGCGAAAGAGAACAATGACCTTGGCGGTCTTGAATCCAGCCTCAACGATCTGGCCGGCGCGCTGGGCGAAAGCGCGGACCTGCGCGACCTGATCGTTTCGCCGCTCTATACCCGTGGCGACCAGTTCGCCGCGATCACCGCCATCGCCGGAAAGATGAAACTGGCGCCGGTGCTGTCGCAGGCGCTGGGGCTGATGGCGCAGAAACGCCGTCTGTTCGTCGTGCCGCAGCTGATCGCCGCCCTGCGCGCGCTGATCGCGGACGAACGCGGCGAAGTGACCGCCGAAGTGGCCTCGGCCAAGGCGCTGACCAAGGCGCAGACTGAGAAGCTGGCCAAGACACTGGCCTCCCGCTTTGGTAAAACCGTGAACGTGAATGCGACCGTCGATGAAAGCCTCATTGGCGGTCTTGTCGTTAAAGTGGGCTCGAAGATGATCGACACCTCGATCCGCTCCCGGCTCGCCTCCCTCCAGAATGCAATGAAAGAGGTCGGATAAATGGGTATCCAAGCTGCAGAGATTTCTGCAATCCTGAAGGACCAGATCAAGAATTTTGGTCAAGAAGCCGAGGTGGCAGAAATCGGCCGCGTGCTCAGCGTCGGTGACGGTATTGCCCGCGTCTACGGCCTCGACAACGTCCAGGCCGGCGAGATGGTCGAATTCCCGGGCGGCATCATGGGCATGGCGCTGAACCTGGAAAGCGACAACGTCGGCGTCGTGATCTTCGGCTCCGACCGAGACATCAAGGAAGGCGACACCGTCAAGCGCACCAACTCGATCGTGGACGTTCCGATCGGTGAGGCGATGCTGGGCCGCGTTGTCGACGGTCTGGGTAACCCGCTGGACGGCAAGGGCCCGATCAACACCACCGCCCGCGGCATCGCCGACGTCAAGGCGCCCGGCATCATCCCGCGCAAATCGGTGCACGAGCCGATGGCGACCGGCCTGAAATCGGTCGACGCGATGATCCCGATCGGCCGCGGCCAGCGCGAGCTGATCATCGGCGACCGTCAGACCGGCAAGACCGCCGTGGCGCTGGACGCGATCCTGAACCAGAAGGTCTACAACGACGCCGCCGGCGACGACGCCAGCAAGAAACTCTACTGCGTCTATGTCGCCGTGGGTCAGAAGCGGTCGACCGTTGCCCAGCTGGTGAAGAAGCTGGAAGAGACCGGCGCGATGGAATACTCCATCGTCGTGGCCGCAACCGCGTCCGAACCGGCGCCGATGCAGTACCTGGCGCCCTATACCGCCACCGCGATGGCCGAGTATTTCCGCGACAACGGCAAGCACGCGCTGATCATCTACGATGACCTGTCCAAACAGGCCGTGTCCTATCGTCAGATGTCGCTGCTGCTGCGCCGCCCGCCCGGGCGCGAAGCCTATCCGGGCGACGTGTTCTACCTCCACTCCCGCCTGCTGGAACGGTCTGCCAAGCTGAACGACGACCACGGCGCCGGCTCGCTGACCGCGCTGCCGATCATCGAAACCCAGGGCGGCGACGTGTCGGCGTTCATTCCGACCAACGTGATCTCGATCACCGACGGTCAGATCTTCCTGGAAACCGAGCTGTTCTATCAGGGCATCCGCCCCGCCGTGAACACCGGTCTGTCGGTGTCGCGCGTGGGCTCCTCGGCCCAGACCAACGCGATGAAGTCGGTCGCCGGCTCGGTGAAGCTGGAACTGGCGCAGTACCGCGAAATGGCGGCCTTCGCCCAGTTCGGTTCCGACCTCGACGCCGCCACCCAGCGTCTGCTGAACCGCGGTGCGCGTCTGACCGAGCTGATGAAGCAGCCGCAGTATTCGCCGCTGACCAACGCGGAAATCGTCTGCGTCATCTTCGCCGGCATCAAGGGCTATCTCGACAAGATCGCGGTCCGCGACGTGGGCCGGTTCGAAGCCGGGATGCTGACCTTCCTGCGGACCAAGAAGGCCGATCTGCTGCAGTGGATCACCGACGAGGATCCGAAGATCAAAGGTGACGCCGAAGACAAGATCAAGGCTGCGCTGGACGAATTCGCCGCCGACTTCGCCTGAGGGGAGATCTAGGCAATGCCCAGTCTCAAGGACCTAAAAAACAGGATCGAGTCGGTCAAATCGACCCGCAAGATCACCAAGGCCATGCAGATGGTGGCCGCCGCAAAACTGCGGCGGGCACAGGAATCTGCCGAAGAGGCCCGCCCCTATGCCGAACGGTTCACTGCCGTGATGGCGGGGCTGGCGGCTTCGGTCGGGGGCAGCGACAGCGCCCCCAAGCTTCTGCGTGGCACCGGCCGCGACCAGGTTCATCTCCTGGTCGTGCTGACGGCGGAACGCGGTCTGTGCGGTGGCTTCAACAGCAACATCGCCAAGACCGCCCGCCTGCACGCCGCGCAGCTGCTGCAGCAGGGCAAGACGGTCAAGATCCTGACCGTCGGCAAGAAGGGCCGCGACTCGCTCAAGCGCGATCTCGGCGAGCTGTTCGTCGGCCATGTCGATCTGAGCGAAGTGAAGCGGATCG
>JBFXGQ010000447.1:0-4439 GCA_050177915.1 Pseudodonghicola sp.
GGACTGGGTGAAACGGCCGGACAAGCCCTTGGGATGCACATGGATGTGGATGCCGTGACCTTCACGGGTTCGACCGAAGTCGGCAAATATTTCCTCAGCTACTCCGCGAAGTCCAACATGAAGCGCATTGCGCTGGAATGTGGCGGTAAGTCGCCGCATATCGTTATGGAAGACTGCGGTAACCTCGACGAGGCCGCCACCTCAGCCGCCTTTGGGATCTTCTTCAACCAGGGTGAAGTGTGCAACGCGGGCTCTCGTCTGCTCGTTCAGGAGAGCATCAAGGACGAATTTGTCGAAAAGGTCATCGCTGTGGGCAAGACGCTCGAGCCGGGTGACCCGCTTGATCCAGCGACGAAACTTGGTGCGATCGTGACCGAAGAGCAAATGGACCGTGTTCTTAACTATATCGAAGTCGGCAAAGGCGAGGGCGCAAAGGTAATTTCTGGTGGTCGTCGTGTTCGCGGCGACAGCGGTGGCTACTTTGTCGAGCCGACCGTGTTCGATGGCGTGAACAACAAAATGCGCATCGCTCAAGAAGAGATCTTCGGGCCGGTTTTGGCAACTCTGACCTTCAAGGATGCCGAAGAAGCCGTACAGATCGCAAATGACACGATCTATGGCCTCGCGGCCGCCGTCTGGACCGACAATATCAACACGGCGATTAACACGGCACGCCGCCTGCGTGCTGGATCGGTTTGGGTCAACAACTTCGACGAAAGCAACATCACTGTTCCTTTCGGCGGCTACAAACAATCCGGTATCGGCCGCGACAAATCCTTGCACGCGCTCGACAAATACACCGAGCTGAAAACCACGTGGATCAAACTGCGTTAGTAAACGCAGCCCGACCCACGCCCCTTTTTTGATTGACTCTGAATAGTGCCCGCCCCCCTGAGAGGGGCGGGACGGAGAAGTATTATGCGCGATAAACGCTTCGACCTGCTGTTTGAACCGGTCAAAATTGGTCCGGTTACGGCTCGCAACCGTTTTTATCAAACGCCCCACTGCAACGGCATGGGAAACCTGCGTCCTCAGGCGCACGCCCGTATGCGCGGTATCAAGGCCGAAGGTGGCTGGGCCGTTGTGAATACCGAGCATTGCTCCGTCCACCCGTCGGGCGACCTGATGCCGGAGGTACTCCAGACCCTTTGGGATGACGGTGACATCCCGCCTCTGGCGCTGATGGCCGATGCCGTGCATGAGCACGGCTCGCTTGCGGGCGTGCAGCTTGCCTACCCTGCGATCTACAACGGCAACCGGCTCACGCGTGAGGTCCCACTCGGGCCAACCGACCGTCCCGTGGGCGGCTACCACCCTGTGCAGGTTCGCGCGATGGACAAGCAAGACATCAAGAACCTTCACCAGTGGTGGCGCGATGCAACGGTGCGCGCGGTCAAGGCCGGGTTCGACATCATCAACGTGGATGCCAACTTCTCCACGATTGCATTTCAGTTCATGTCGCCCCGCAACCAGCGCTCTGACGAATATGGCGGGTCTTTGGAAAATCGTATCCGTCTTCTGCGCGAACTGACCGAAATTTCACAGGATATGGTGGCCGGTAAAGCCGCGATTTCCATTCGGCTCATCATCGACGAGGTGTTTGGTTCCGAGGGGCTGCGTGCCCATGAAGAAGGGATCGAGGCAATTTCGTTGATGGGGGAGGTGCCGGACCTCTGGGACCTCGTGGTCGGCACTTGGGCCGATGACAGTGCCACATCCCGATTTGCGCCGGAAAACGTCCACGAACCTTTCCTGGCAGGGATCAAATGCGTGACCACGAAGCCGGTCGTCGGCGTCGGGCGGTTCACCTCTCCGGACACGATGGCGAGCCTGATCAAGCGTGGCGTGCTCGATATGATCGGCGCTGCACGTCCCTCCATTGCTGACCCTTTCCTTCCGAAAAAGATCGAGGAGGGGCGCTACGAAGACATTCGCGAATGCATCGGCTGCAACATCTGCGTGTCCTCCCACTACGCGATGGTCAACCTGCGCTGCACCCAGAACCCGACCATTGGCGACGAATGGCGGCGGGGCTGGCACCCGGAGTATATCCGCGCGAAAGAGAGCGACAAATCCGTGCTTATTGTGGGGTCCGGCCCCTCCGGTCTCGAATGCGCCCGCGCACTCGGTGAACGGGGCTATGATGTAACGCTCGCAGAGCGGGAAACCCAGCTCGGCGGTCGCGTGACGCTTGAGGGCAAAATGCCGGGGCTGTCCGAATGGCTCCGTGTTCGCGACTGGCGGATCACGCAAATTCAGAAAATGCCGAATGTGAACGTCTATATGGACAGTGATCTCACGGCCTCGGACATTCTCGAATTCGAGGCGGATCAGGTTGTGGTCGCCACCGGCTCGAGATGGCGCAACGATGGTGTGGGTCGTGGGGCGCATCGGGCGCTCCCGATCACCGATATGGGTGTCTATACGCCTGATGACATCCTGCGCGACCGACTGCCCAAGGGACGTGTCGTGGTCTATGATGACGATCATTACTATATGGGCGCGGTGGTGGCCGAAAAGCTCGCCCGCGAAGGCTGCGCGGTCACGTTGGTGACCCCAGCAGCAGATGTATCCGCCTTTACGGTCAACACTTTGGAGACCGTTCGCACCGCCAAACAACTGGCTGCGGTCGGGGTTCGGATGCTCACCCATACGGCGCTGAAAGGCGCAATGGGAGGCGTGGCGCAAATGGCCGATGCCCGCACGGGGGGCGAGAGCGAGATCGATGCCGACGCCATCGTCCTCGTCACTGCGCGCCTGCCGGAGAACGCACTCTTCTTAGAGCTATCGGAAATGACTGACGCGCGCCCCGTTGCTCGGATAGGTGATTGTGAGGCACCTGCTGCTCTTTTCGCCGCGATTTGGTCCGGGCACCGCTTCGCCGAGGAGTTTGAAACCGGTCCTCAATTCAAACGCGAACGGCTGGATCTGGCCGACAGCTCCCCCTTCGATCTTATGCCGCAAAGGACAGCTATCCATGCCTGAGACCCCGAATTCCGCCGCGCTCTACGAACGCGCCAAGCGCGTCATGCCCGCAGGGAACACCCGCCACACTGTCTACCGTCATCCGCATCAGGTCTATGCGGCGTCGGGCGCAGGATGCCGAATTGTCGATGTGGACGGTAACGTGCGGATCGATGCAACCGGCAACTTTACCTCATTGATCCATGGCTATGGCAGCGATCGCATCCGCGAGGCAGCTCTTGCCCAGATCGAAAAAGGGATGTGCTTCGGGATGCCGACGCCGGGAGAGGTAACGTTGTCCGAGATGCTGGTCGAACGTCTCCCTGCGGTCGAGCAACTGCGCTACTGCAACTCCGGCACGGAAGCGGTGATGAACTGCATCAAGGCGGCACGTGCCTTCACTGGGCGGGCGAAATTCGCCAAGGTCGAGGGGGCCTATCATGGTACTTACGACCCTGCCGAGGTCAGTCAGGATGCGAAACCCGACACCTGGGGCGACGCCGATAACCCCGCTTCGGTGGCCACTTCGTTCGGCACGCCGCAGGGTGTCCTTGACGACGTGATTATCATACCGTTCAACGATATGGAGCGTGCAGAACGTATTCTGCGCGCCAAGGCAAACGACCTGGCGGCGATACTCGTTGATGTCATGCCCAATCGCGCGGGACTAGTGCCAGCAAAGCCCGAATTCATTGCTATGCTTCGGCGCGTCACCCGTGAAATCGGTGCGCTTCTGATCCTCGACGAGGTCATCACCTTCAGGCTAGGCTACAACGGGGCACAGGGTCGCTACGATGTGGATCCGGATTTGACCGCGCTCGGCAAAGTCATCGGCGGGGGCTTTCCGATCGGTGCGATCGGTGGCTCGGCAGAGGTCATGTCGGTCTTTGATCCCCGGCAGGGATCCGCAAAAGTCCAACATGGCGGCACCTTCTCTGCAAACCCTATGTCGATGGTGGCCGGGATCGCGGCACTGGAGGATCTGACCCCCAAAAGTTTCGAGGACCTCGAAGCTCTCGGGGAGCGGTTCCAAGCCGGTGCGACCAAAGTTTTCGCCCGCCACGGGATCGCCGCGCAGGTCACAGGCCTCGGCTCACTGCGACGCATCCACATGACCGACGCACCTCTTTCCGATTTTCGCTCGCTCCAGGCGAACGCCGATGCGGCAAAACAGGTGTCCGCGCTGGCGAAAGCGATGTTTGAAGAGGGTGTGCTCATGGCTGGAAACGGCCTTTTGGCCTTCTCAACCCCCATGACTTTTGAGGACATCGACCAGATCGTCGCGGCCTTCGACAAAGTCATCCCCACAATCATGGCCCAGTGAGGAAAATCAACATGAAACAGAAAGTGGACGTCACAAATGAATGGGGCGCAAAGATCGGATATTCCCGTGCTGTGCGCGCCGGCAACATCGTGGTCGTATCCGGCACCGCAGCTTCGAGCCTCAACGGAGCGATGTTCCCAGGCAATCCAGA
>JBFXGQ010000448.1:0-4438 GCA_050177915.1 Pseudodonghicola sp.
TTCTGTGCCCCCTCCGCCGTGTCCTGTTGGGTGCATTTCTGCGGCACCTCGAAACAGCGGCCGACCCGCCAGGGCTGGGTGCCGATCCTGAGGCGGATATCCCCCTCCGCCGCCAGTTAGACACCGATCCCGCCGATGCGCCGCGGCTGCATCCGGCCGCCCAGCAGACCGTGGTAGAACACCCGGTCCCGGTTCTCGAACATGATCTTCCCGTTCCGTGCTGGCTGTTCCAACCCGCCTCCTCCCAAAGGCCTGTGCGGTGCCGCATTGTCACCGCGGCCCCGGCAAACTGGAAGCCGAAAGTTCACCCGGTCCGGTGCAGCTCGCGAAACCCGCGTGCATCTTGCCCTTGCAACCGCGGCGCCTGGATGACACAGAGGGGCACGGCGGCGGTGAACAAACCAGGTGCGATTCTGCGCCGTCTCTTTCCATTTCAGATACCCACAGGTTACCCGATGCGCGATCCATTGTTTCGAATGGCGCTGGTTTTGGGTCTGCTGTCCGCAGTCGGCCCCTTTGCCATTGACATGTACTTGCCCGCCCTGCCCCGCGTGGCCGCCGATCTCGGCACCACCGAGGCCGGGGCGGCGCTGACCCTTACCGCCTATTTCATCGTCTTCGGCGTCGCCCAGATGATCTATGGCCCGATGGCCGATGCGGTCGGGCGCAAGCCGCCGATGACGGTGGGGCTGGCGGTGTTCCTGCTGGCCACGCTCGCCGCGGCGCTGGCGCCCGATATCGACTGGCTGATCGCGGCGCGCGGCCTGCAGGGGCTGGGGGCGGCGTCGCTGATGGCGGTGCCGCGCGCGGTGATCCGAGACAAGGCCAGCGGCCCCGAGGCGGCGCGGATGATGGCGGCGGTGATGATCGTGATCTCGGTCTCGCCGATGCTGGCGCCGCTGACCGGCTCGGCGGTGCTGCTCTGGGGCAGCTGGCGCGAGATCTTCGCGGTGCTGGCCGCCGCCTCGCTGCTCAGCCTCTGCCTGGTGCTCTTCGCCCTGCCCGAGACGCTGGCGCCCGAGGACCGGCAGCCGATCCGGCTGGCGGTGATGCTGTCGGGCGCCCGGCGGCTGCTGACCGACCGGCGGTTCATGGGGCTGACCATGGTGGGCGGCTTCGGCATGGCGAGCTTCTTCGTCTTCCTCGCCGCCGCGAGCTTCGTCTACACCCGGCAATACGGGCTGAGCCCCACCGGCTTCTCCATCGCCTTCGCGGTGAACGCCATCGGGTTCTTCTCGGCCTCGCAACTGGCCGGGCGGCTGTGCCAGCACTACGGGATGGAGCGGGTGATCGCGCTGGCGATCACCGGCTTCATGGCCGTCACCCTGTGCCTGGGCGCGGTGGCCTGGCTGGGCGGCGATACCCTGCTGGTGGTGATCGGCGGGCTGTTTCTGGCCAATGCCTGTCTGGGTCTGGTGATCCCGACCGCCATGGTGATGTCGCTCGACCCGCATCCCGATATCGCCGGCCTCGCCTCCTCGCTCGGGGGGACGATCCAGATGCTGACCGGCGGGCTGATGATCGCGGTGACCGGCGTCTTTCTGGAAAACACCGCCGTCAGCATGGTCGCGGCGATCGCGCTCTGCGCGGTGCTGGCCTGGCTGGCCGCCGTCGCCTCGCTGCCGCGCGAGCGGGCGTTCAGCTGACCGGCCGATCCGCCGCCCCGGCCCTGACGGCCGGGGACCGGCGGGTCAGCCGGTGACGGCACGGGCCGGCGCCACCGGATCGTGCCGCGCCCGCAGGGTTTCGGCCGAGGCGCGGACGATCTCGGCGATCTCGCCCAGCTGCTTGGCCAGCGGCGTGGTCTTGCGCCAGATCATGCCGATGCTGCGCGACGGCTGCTTACCGGCGAAGCGCGCGACCGAGACATTGGCCGATCGCGTCTCGACCTCGACCGCCATCTCGGGGATCAGCGTCACCCCGATCCCCGCCCCCACCATCTGCACCAGCGTCGACAGCGAACTGCCGTCCAGCAGCTCGCGCGGGCGGGTGAACTGCATGTTGCAGAAGGACAGCGCCTGATCGCGGAAGCAATGCCCCTCCTCCAGCAGCAGCAGCCGCATCTCGCGCAGCATCTCGGGGCTGGGCACCGGCTTGGCGGCATCCTCGCCGGGGCGGACCAGAACGAAATCCTCGGAAAACAGCGCCACTTCGACAAAGGCGGGCTCGGAGACCGGCAGGGCGACGATGGCAGTGTCCAGCCGACCCTCGGAGAGCTCCTCGATCAGCTTCGGCGTCACCGTCTCGCGCACCTGGATGTCGAGCCCGGCATTGGCCCGGGCGATGTTGCCGACGATGGTGGGCAGCAGATAGGGCGCGATGGTCGGAATCACCCCGATGCGCAGCCGCCCGGCCAGATGATCGCGCGAGGCGCGCGCCAGATCGCCCAGTTCATCCACCGACCGCAGGATGTCGCGCACCCGTTCGGCAAAGACCTCGCCGAAGCCGGTCAGCCGCACCTGCCGCGGACCGCGTTCGAACAACGCCACCCCCAGCGCCGCCTCAAGCTCGCGGATCTGCACCGAAAGCGCGGGTTGCGAAATCGCCGAGGCATCCGCCGCGCGGCCGAAATGGCCATGCAGCGCGAGCGCCTCGAAATAGCGAAGCTGGCGGAGGGTCAGGTTTCTCATAATCTGAAGTTATCATTGCAATGAATAAATGCAACTTAATCCAATATCAGCTTTTTGCTAAGGTGGTCGCAGACGAGGAGGAGAGAGTCTGACGGGCAGCGCCCGCCCCCACCGGGGCGCGGCGGGGTCCGGTTTCCCGCGACACCCCAGCGGCGCCCCGACCGGGGATCGCCCAGGCCTGCGCGGATATCCCCGAACGCTCGCGCCCTCGTTCACGTAGCGGTTCGATCATTGCAGCCACGATTGGAGACAGAAATGGACGGAAACGACGCAGCAAGGGCCGGCAAATGCCCGGTGATGCACGGCGGCCTCACAGCCACCGGAGCATCGGTCATGGATTGGTGGCCGAATGCGCTGAACCTCGACATCCTGCATCAGCACGATACCAAGACCAACCCGCTGGGGGCAGAGTTCGACTATCGTGAGGCGCTCAGGACCCTCGACGTCGAGGCGCTGAAGAAGGACCTGCACGCGCTGATGACCGACAGCCAGGACTGGTGGCCGGCGGACTGGGGTCACTATGGCGGCCTGATGATCCGCATGGCCTGGCACGCGGCGGGCTCCTATCGCACCGCCGACGGGCGTGGCGGCGGCGGCACCGGCAACCAGCGCTTCGCACCGCTGAACTCCTGGCCCGACAACGTCAGCCTGGACAAGGCGCGCCGGCTGCTGTGGCCGATCAAGAAGAAATACGGCAATGCCCTCTCCTGGGCCGACCTGATCATCCTCGCCGGTACGGTGGCCTATGACTCGATGGGGCTGAAGACCTTCGGCTTCGGCTTCGGCCGGTCGGACATCTGGCACCCGGAGAAGGACACCTATTGGGGCGCCGAGAAGGAATGGCTGGCCCCCAGCGACGAACGCTACGGCGATGTCGCGGATCCCTCGACGATGGAAAACCCGCTGGCCGCGGTGCAGATGGGGCTGATCTACGTCAACCCCGAGGGCGTGAACGGCAAGCCCGATCCGCTGAAGACCGCCGCCCAGGTGCGCGAGACCTTCGCCCGCATGGCGATGAATGACGAGGAGACCGTCGCGCTGACCGCCGGCGGCCATACCGTCGGCAAGACCCATGGCAACGGCGACGCCGGGGCGCTGGGACCGGACCCGGAAAGCGCGGATGTCTGCGAACAGGGGCTGGGCTGGAGCAACCCCAACATGAACGGCAAGGCCGCCAATGCGGTGACCTCCGGCCTCGAGGGTGCCTGGACCACCCATCCGACCCAGTTCGACATGGGTTTCTTCGACATGCTGTTCGGCCATGAGTGGGAGCTGCGCAAATCCCCCGCCGGCGCCTGGCAGTGGGAACCGGTGGACATCAAGGAGGAAGACAAGCCGCTCGATGCCTCGGACCCGAGCAAGCGGCACAACCCGATGATGACCGACGCCGACATGGCGATGCGGATGGACCCGGCCTATAACGCGATCTGCCAGAAGTTCATGGCCGATCCCGAGTACTTCAAGGACACCTTCGCCCGCGCCTGGTTCAAGCTGACCCACCGCGACATGGGGCCGAAGGCGCGCTATGCCGGCCCCGACGTGCCGGCCGAGGATCTGATCTGGCAGGACCCGATCCCCGCCGGCGCCACCGGCTATGACGTCGAGGCGGTCAAATCCGCCATCGCCGCCAGCGGCCTCGGCCTGTCGGACATGGTCGCCACCGCCTGGGACAGCGCCCGGACCTATCGCGGCTCGGACATGCGCGGCGGTGCCAATGGCGCGCGCATCCGGCTCGCCCCGCAGAAGGATTGGGAGGGCAACGAGCCCGAACGCCTGGCGCTGGTGCTGGCGGTGCTGGCCAGATCGGA
>JBFXGQ010000449.1:0-4429 GCA_050177915.1 Pseudodonghicola sp.
TCAGACCGGTGGCGCGCTGGAACCGGCGCAGGAAGCTGCGTTCGCTCAGCCCGGCGTGATCGGCCAGGCCGGCGACGCTGAGCGGGTCGGAAAACCGCAGGTCCATCTGCCGCTGCGCCCGCAGCACCGCGGCATCGCCATGGCCGCGCGGCGGGCGGAAGCCGGAGTAATGCCGCTGCTCGCGTCCGGCCGGATCGACCAGCAGATGGCGGGCCAGCCGGGTGGCCAGATCGGTGCCGAACCACAGCCCGGTCAGATGCAGCCCGAGGTCGAGCCAGGCCATCAGCCCGCCGGCCGTGACGATGTCGATATCGTCGATCAGGATGTGTTCGGGTTGCAGCCGCACCTGCGGCAAGGCGGCACGAAAGGCCGGCTCCAGCGCCCAGTGGGTGGTGGCGGGGCGCCCGTCCAGCAGGCCGGTATGGCCCAGCCAGAAGGCGCCGGCACAGACCGATGCGGCCAGCGCGCCCTCGGCATGCCGGTCCCTTGCCCAGCGGGCCAGCGGATGGTCGGGACGGGCCTGGGTCGGCTGCAGCGACGGCGGGAAGACAAAGGCATCGACCGGCGTCTCGGGCAGCGCGGCCTCACTTACGGTGATCAGCTCGATCGGGGCGGCGGGGGTCTCGTCGCCGGTCAGCCGGGGCAGCAGGGCGAAGATATCGGTGAACCCCGCCAGCGCGGAATCCTGCACGCCGGGATAGGCGACAAGGGCCAGGCGGATCGGGGGGATTGGCGGTTTCTGCATATGGTTTGTCATACCCGCCAATTCCGAAGGGCGTCAATCCGGGGCAGACTGCGGCGGAGACTGGCAAGAGGAGCCCCGAGATGACCAAACAGGCGCTGATCCTGGTGGATATTCAGAACGATTACTTTGACGGCGGCCTGTGGCCGGTGGCGCAGATGGACCGGGTGGCCGGCAATGTCGCGCGGCTGCTGGACCGCGCCCGGGCGGCGGGCGATCTGGTGGTGCATATCCGGCACGAGATGGCCTCGGACCAGGCGCCGTTCTTCCGCCCCGGCAGTTTTGGGGCCGAGATCAACGCGGCGGTCGCCCCCGCCGCCGGCGAGGCGGTGATCACCAAGGCCCGGCCCAACAGCTTTCAGGGCACCGATCTGCTGGACCGGCTGCACGGCGCCGGGGTCGAGGCGGTCACCATCTGCGGCGCGATGAGCCAGATGTGCATCGACGCCACCACCCGGGCGGCGGCGGATTTCGGCTTTGCGGTGACGGTGGCCGAGGATGCCTGCGGCGCCAAGGAGGCCAGCTTCGGCGGCGTCAGCCTGAGCGCCGAACAGGTCCATGCCGCCTTCATGGCGCCCCTGGCGATGAGCTATGCCAAGGTGGTGAGCACGGCGGATCTGCTGGGCGGGTGACGCCACGGGCGGGCGCCGCTCGGCGTCCGCCGCGCCTTGGGCGATGCGATGTCTCAGCCGTCCTCGAACGGGTCCCATTCATCCTCGACCTCCGGCAGCGCCTCGGCCTCGACGCTGGCGGCGATCTGGTCGGGGGTACGGATGTCGGTGATCTTCGCCTTGGGAAAGCGGGTCAGGACGGCCTGCACCAGCGGGTGTTCGGTCGCCTCGGCGCGCAGGGCGTTTTCCGCCGCATCACGCTTTTCCGCGATGGTTTCGGCGGTGCCGCCGCTGGCGACGATCACCGCCCAGCGGTTGCCGGTCCAGCCCTGCAGCTTCGAGCCCAGGCGCTGCGCCAGATCGGTGGGCGCATCGTCGGCGGGGGTGAATTCGATCCGGCCGGGCTGATAGGCCACCAGCCGCACCCCGGTCTCGACCTCGACCAGCAGCTTGACGTCGCGGTTGGCGCGGATCAGCTCGATCACATGGTCGAAGGTCGGAAACCGCGCCAGCGCGGCATCGGCCTCCTGCGCCAGCGCCGCCACCGGGCCGCCGCCATAGCCGCCGCGGGCAACCGGCGCGGCGGTCATCGCCGGGGCAGGTGCCGACCAGCCGGTGGCGCCCTGGGTCGCCATCCCGCCGCCACCGCCGCCATTGCCACCGCCGGGGCCGCCAGGCAGCGGCGGCGGGCTGTCCTGCAGCCTGCGCAGCAGCTCCTCGGGGGCGGGCAGATCGGCGACATGGGTCAGCCGGATCACCGCCATCTCGGCGGCCATCATCGCGTTGGGCGCCGAGGCGACCTCGTCCAGCGCCTTCAGCAGCATCTGCCACATCCGGCTGAGCACCCGCATCGGCAGCGCCTCGGCCATCGCCAGGCCGCGGGCGCGTTCGTCCGGGCCGATGGTGGGATCGTCGGCGGCATCCGGGGTGATCTTCACCACCGACACCCAATGGGTGATCTCGGACAGATCGCGCAGCACGGCGAGCGGATCGGCGCCCTCGGCATATTGCGCCGACAGTTCGGTCAGCGCCCCGGCGGCGTCGCCGCGCAGGATCATGTCCATCAGGTCCAGCACCCGGCCGCGGTCGGCCAGCCCCAGCATGGCGCGGACCTGATCGGCGGTGGTCTCTCCCGCGCCATGCGAAATCGCCTGATCCAGCAGCGAGGTGGCGTCGCGGGCCGATCCTTCGGCCGCCCGCGTGATCAGCGCCAGCGCGTCGTCGGCGATCTGCGCCTGTTCCGCGGTGGCGATCTTGCGCAGCAGGCCGATCATATCCTCGGGCTCGATCCGGCGCAGGTCGAAGCGCTGGCAGCGCGACAGCACGGTGACCGGCACCTTGCGGATCTCGGTGGTGGCGAAGATGAATTTGACGTGGGCGGGCGGTTCCTCAAGCGTCTTGAGCAGCGCGTTGAAGGCGCTGGTCGAGAGCATGTGAACCTCGTCGATGATGTAGATCTTGTAGCGCGCCGAGGCCGCCCGATAGTGCACCGAATCGATGATCTCGCGGATGTCGCCCACCCCGGTGCGCGAGGCCGCGTCCATCTCCATCACGTCGACATGGCGGCCTTCCATGATGGCGCGGCAGTGTTCGCAGACGCCGCAGGGCTCGGTGGTGGGGCCGCCGGTGCCGTCGGGGCCGATGCAGTTCATCCCCTTGGCGATGATCCGCGCGGTGGTGGTCTTCCCGGTGCCGCGGATGCCGGTCATGATGAAGGCCTGGGCGATACGGTCGGCGGCGAAGGCGTTCTTCAGCGTCCGCACCATGGCGTCCTGGCCGACCAGGTCGGCGAAGGTCTCGGGGCGGTATTTGCGGGCGAGGACCTGATAGGCGGGGGTATCGGACAAGGGGGGACCTGCGGGTGGGGGATTCTGAGTTCCAAACCTATGGGCTGGGGGGCCTGAGGTCCAGTGGGTGGAATGGATGCGCGGCTGGTTGCGGGCGGTTGAGCGGCGCTCGCTCTGATTGACGAAAGGCGGGCAGCGGCCGCCCGAGGGGGGCGCTGAAAGCGCCCGCCGTGGGGGCGGGCGGGCGCTGCCCGGCGTAAACGCCGGGCGGGACAATGGTTCAGGACGTTTCTCGATTGAAATCCCCCGCGCCCGGGTCGAGGCGCGGGGGAAGGGCTCAATACCCCTTGCGGCCCTTGAGGTCGGATTGCACCCGGCGGATCATCTTGCCGAAATCCTTGTCGCGGGCGCGGGATTGCGCCAGCGTCTCGCTGTTCCTCGCATTCTCGCGGTGCAGTTTGCGCCAGCGGTCCAGTCGCGCGGCATCGAGGTCGCCCGCCGCGATCGCCGCCCGCACCGCGCAGCCAGGCTCGTCCTCGTGCCGGCAGTCGGAGAAGCGGCAGCCCTGCGCCAGTTCCTCGATATCGCCGAACACCGCCTCGATGCCCTCCTCGGCGTCGGTCAGCCGCAACGCCCGCATGCCGGGCGTGTCGATCAGCCAGCCGCCGTTGGCCATCCGCCGCAGCGCCCGCGCGGTGGTGGTGTGGCGGCCCTTGGCGTCATCCTCGCGGATGCCTTGCGTCGGCGCCGCCACCCCGGTGAGCCCGGTGAGCAGGGTGGATTTGCCGACCCCGGAGGAGCCCAGCAGCGCCGCCGTCTGCCCCGGCCGCACCCAGGCCGCCACCTGCGCCAGATCGGCGGGGTCGCGGGCGTCGATGGTCAGCACCGGCAGCATCGGGTCGAGCCGTTCGGCCCGGCGGGCATAATCGCGGGCCGCCTCGCTGAGGTCCGCCTTGGTCAGCAGCAGCACCGGAAAGGCACCGGCGGTGCGGGCCAGCGCCAGATAGCGTTCCAGCCGCGCCGGGTTGAAATCGGCGTTGCAGGAGGAGGTGAGGAACAGCACGTCGACATTGGCCGCGATCAGCTGCACCTGCGCCCCGGTGCCGGCGGCACGGCGCTTGATCTCGCTTTGCCGGTCGAGCCGGCGGGTGATGCGGCCGGCCGCATCGGCCAGCACCCAGTCGCCCGCGGCGATCTCGCCGGTGCTGAGGGTGGGGCCGCAGATCAGCACCGCCTCGCCCTCGGGCGAGTGCGCGGTCAGCCGGTGGCGGTGGTCCTCGGCGATGCGA
>JBFXGQ010000450.1:0-4425 GCA_050177915.1 Pseudodonghicola sp.
GTCGCCGCGGCGCTCCTTCTCCAGCACGTTGGAATAGATCCGGCCGGAGCTGACCGAGTCGGTCTTGCGCGCCGCCACTCCGGTGAAGCGCTCGTAATGGCCGAGGTCGAGGTCGGTCTCGGCGCCGTCGTCGGTGACGAAGACCTCGCCATGCTCGAACGGCGACATCGTGCCCGGATCGACGTTCAGATAGGGATCGAGCTTGCGCAGCCGCACCGAGAAGCCGCGCGCCTGCAGCAGCGCGCCGAGCGCCGCAGATGCCAGCCCCTTGCCAAGAGAGGACACAACCCCGCCGGTAATGAAGATGAAACGCGCCATGGTTCGGCTGCCCCCGTGATTTGCCTGTAATTCAGTGTCCGCCCGGTTCGAAAACCGCAGCACCACGGGACTCCATACTTACAGGATTCGCATAACAAAGGCAAGGGAACCGCAAGATGCTGTTGCGGTCCCTGGCGTGAATTCAAGTTGTTGTAGGTCAGTCGGCGCGCGGGACCAGCGGTGCGTTATCGCCCTCGGCCGGGGGCAGCAGATCCGCGCCCGCCGGTGCCGCAGGGGTCGCATCCTGGGTCTGTTCCGCCGCCGGAACGCCCAGCCGGTCGATGACCGAGGTGCCCGCCGATTTTTCCGCCGCGATGATGGTCAGCGCGATCGAGGTCACGATGAAGGCCGCCGCCAGCACCCAGGTGACCTTGGCCAGCGCCGTGGCCGCCGCGCGTCCGCTCATCACGCCGCCGCCACCGCCGCCCATGCCGAGGCCGCCGCCTTCCGAGCGCTGCAGCAGCACAACGGCGATCAGGCCAAGGGCCAGAATGAGGTGGATGATGAGGACGACGTTTTCCATAAGATCCTGCGGCGCTTGCTCGGTGTCGCCGGGTATGTAGGGAAGTTTGCCGGGCGGGGCAAGCAATCAGTTCGGCCGGCGGTTCGGCCGGCGGTTCGTGCAGCCCGGTCCCGGTGCAAGCTGAGGCTGGACAAAGCGGGGGGCGGGCGCGCAATCTCTGACCATGCCACACGATCATCATGACCACGATCACGCCCATGCCCTGTTGCCGCCCGATCCGGCGCTGCGGGTGCGCGCGCTGGAAACGCTGCTGACCCGCAAGGGTCTGATCGAGCCCGCCGCGCTGGACGAGATCATCGACACCTATCAAAACCGCATCGGGCCGAAGAACGGCGCGCTGGTGGTCGCCCGTGCCTGGGCCGATCCGGCGTTCCGCGCAGCCCTGCTTGCGGATGCCACCCCGGTGGTGGCCGATCTGGGCTTTTTCGGCCGTCAGGGCGAACATATCGTCGCGGTCGAGAATACCGCCGAGGTCCACAACATGGTCGTCTGCACCCTGTGCAGCTGCTACCCGTGGCCGCTGTTGGGCATCCCGCCGGCCTGGTACAAATCCGACGCCTATCGCGCCCGCGCGGTGCGCGAGCCGCGCGCGGTGCTGGCCGATTTCGGCGTCACCCTGCCGGAGGAGACCGCCGTCCGGGTCTGGGATTCGACGGCCGAGGTCCGCTATCTGGTGATTCCCCGCCGCCCCGAGGGTACCGAGGGGATGGGGGTCGAGGAGCTGGCGGCGCTGGTCAGCCGCGACAGCATGATCGGCACCGGTCTGGCGCGGGCGCCGGGCGCATGACCCGCGTTCACGACATGGGCGGGCGCTTCGGCGACGGGCGGGTCGATCCCGGCGCGGCCGGGGATCCGGTCTTTGCCACCGACTGGCACGCAAGGGCGCTGGCGGTGACGCTGGCCGCCGGCGCGCTGGGGCAATGGAACCTCGACATGTCGCGCCACGCGCGCGAGGCTTTGGCGCCGCGCGATTACATGGATTTCTCCTATTACGAGAAGTGGATCGCCGCGCTGGCCGATCTGCTGGTCGCCCAAGGCGTGCTGACCGCCGACGAGCTGAAAGAAGCCGCCGGGATGGAGGCGGGCAGCGGCGAGGCACCCCATCCGCTGGCGGATCGTGCGCTGAAGGCGGAAACTGTCGCCGCCGCCCTCGCCAAGGGCAGCCCGGCCGACCGCCCGTTCGACGGCGCGCCCGCCTTCGCCCCCGGCCAGCGGGTGCGCACCCTGCGCCCCGCCGCCAACCGCCAGGTCGACGGCGGCCATACCCGCCTGCCGGCCTATGCCGCCGGCGCCACCGGCCGGGTGCTGCGCTGCCACGGCGCCCATGTGCTGCCCGACAGCAATGCCCACCGGCTGGGCGAGGCGGCAGAGCCGCTCTATACCGTGGTGTTCTCCGCCGCCGAGCTCTGGGCCGCGCCGGAGAACCCGCGCGACGAGATCACCCTCGATCTGTGGCAGAGCTATCTGGAGCCCGCATGACCGACCAGACTGACCTTGCGCCCGCATCCCAGGCCCCCGAACCGGTCTTCACCCAGCCCTGGCACGCGCAGGTCTTCGCGCTGACCGTGTCCTTGAACGAAAGGGGGCGGTTCGACTGGCCCGAGTGGACAGCGCGGTTCTCGGCCACGCTGGCCGCGCACGGGCTGGAACGGCAACTGGATGGCGGCGACGATTACTTCAACGCCTGGCTGCAAACGCTGGAGGCACTGCTGGCCGATCTGGGCGCGGCCGCGCCGGCCGAAGTGGAACAGCTGCGCGATGCCTGGGAGGCGGCCTATCTCTCCACCCCGCACGGCGATCCGGTGCATCTGCCCCCGGATGTCTGAGGCCGCGGCGATAGGGGAGAGGAAGGGGAAGGGCGCCTATTCCTCGTCCAGATCGTCCACATCGGCCTGACCGGACAGCCGCCGGCGCACATGGCTCCAGCCCAGGCCGACGCCCAGCACCACCGACAGCGCGAAGATCCCCAGCCAGACGTTCAGGTCGGTGTTGTCCAGCGCCAGCAGGCCGAAATCGTAGAGCACCCACAAGAGCGCCCCCACCACCGCCAGAATCAGGGCCATGCCGAAGCCGCCGATCGACCGCAACGTGGCGCGCAGATAGACGATATAGCCGATCGTCAGCACCAGCCCCATCAGCACCGCGACCGACAGATACCTGTGATAATTCGCCGCTGCCCAATGCAGGTAATTCCACGGCGTCGGGTTATAGGTGAGTGCCAACAAGGCGAATGCAAACAGCCAGCGCAGGAACAAGCCCATCGTTAAAATCCGTCTTTTGCGGGTTGCCGGGTACGTTCGCGCAAAGCTGCGGGCCTGTCCACCCCCCGGCGCCATGCCCGTGCCATCGCCCGTGCCATTTCCGCGCGCCATCCCCCCGAGATTCCGGTTTCCCTGTGGTCCCGGCATCGCTATACCGGCTCGGGTTTGAATGAACGCAGCAAAGGACCTGCTATGGCCAATGTCGTCGTTGTCGGCGCCCAATGGGGCGACGAGGGTAAAGGCAAGATCGTGGACTGGCTCTCGGAGCGCGCCGATGTGATCGCGCGCTTTCAGGGCGGGCATAACGCCGGGCACACCCTGGTCATCGACGGGACCGTCTACAAGCTGAACGCGCTGCCCTCGGGCGTGGTGCGCGGCGGCAAGCTGAGCGTGATCGGCAACGGGGTGGTGCTGGACCCCTGGCACCTGGTCGGTGAGATCGCCAAGATCCGCGAGCAGGGGGTGGAGATTTCCCCCGAGACGCTGATGGTCGCCGAGAACACGCCGCTGATCCTGCCGTTCCACGGCGAGCTGGACCGCGCGCGGGAAGAGGCCGCCGCCAAGGGCACCAAGATCGGCACCACCGGCCGCGGCATCGGGCCGTGTTACGAGGACAAGGTCGGCCGCCGGGCGATCCGGGTCGCCGATCTGGCCGATCGCGCCACGCTTGAGGCGCGCGTCGACCGGGCGCTGACCCACCACAACGCGCTGCGCGCCGGTCTGGGGCTGGAGCCGGTCGATCGCGACGCGCTGATCGCCAAGCTGGAAGAGATCGCCCCCGAGATCCTGCAATACGCCGCCCCGGTCTGGAAGGTGCTGACCGAGAAGCGCAAGGCCGGCAAACGCATCCTGTTCGAGGGCGCGCAGGGCTCGCTGCTGGACATCGACTTCGGCACCTATCCCTTTGTCACCTCGTCGAACGTGATCGCCGGCCAGGCCGCCACCGGGGTGGGCATCGGGCCGGGCTCGATCGACTTCGTGCTGGGCATCGTCAAGGCCTATACCACCCGGGTCGGCGAAGGCCCGTTCCCGACCGAGCTGACCGACGAGACCGGCGAACGCCTGGGCACCCGTGGCCGCGAATTCGGCACCGTCACCGGGCGCAAGCGCCGCTGCGGCTGGTTCGACGCGGCGCTGGTGCGGCAGACCTGCGCCATCTCGGGCATCAACGGCATCGCGCTGACCAAGCTCGACGTGCTGGACGGTTTCGACACGCTGAAGATCTGCGTCGGCTACGAGCTGGACGGCGAGCGGCTGGATTACCTGCCCACCGCCTCGGACCAGCAGGCGCGCTGCAAACCGATCTACGAGGAAATGCCGGGC
>JBFXGQ010000451.1:0-4404 GCA_050177915.1 Pseudodonghicola sp.
GCGGTGCTCTCGGCCGGGCGGGTCGCGGGGCAGACGGTGCTGGTGCAGGGCGGCTCCGGCGCGGTCGGGCGAATGAGCATCGAGATGGCCAAGCGCGGCGGCGCCGATGTCATCGCCACCGCCGGCACGGCCGAGCGGCTGGCGCTGGCCCGGCAGGCCGGCGCGGACTGCGTGCTGAATTACCGCAGCGACGATGTCGCCGCGGCGGTGCTGGAGCGGACCGGCGGCAGGGGCGCCGATCTGATCGTCGAGGTGGATTTCGGCGCCAATGCGGCGACCGACGGCGCCTGCGTGGCCGAGAATGGCCGCATCGCCTCCTATTCTTCGACCAGCAACCGGACCCCGGTGCTCGACTACTATGCCTTTGCGCTCAAGGGCGTGCGGCTGCATTTCATCCAGGCCTCGAACATGCCCGACGCGCTGGAGGCGGAGGCCAGCGCGGCGATCTCGGCACTGCTGGCCGAGGGCGCCCTGCGCCCGCCGGTCGCCCATGTCTTCGGGCTGGACCGGGCCGCCACCGCGCATGCGCTGCTGGAAAGCGGACAGGCCGGGGGCAAAGTAGTGCTTGACTTGCAGGCCCCGGCCGGGGCTTGAACGGCGGAATTGGACCCTGCCGGACAAACCCATTACAAAACACAGATCCCAGCGAAAGACTGCGAAAGCGTTCCATGAGCATCAAGGCCCTGAACATAGTGGCGCCCCCCCAGCTGGTCCGGCAACGGGCGTTCGAAAACCTCCGCGATGCGATCATCTCGGGCCAGATCAAGCCGGGCACCCGGCTGATCGAGCGCGAGCTGTGCGAGGCCATGGGGATCAGCCGCGCCTCGGTGCGCGAGGTGATCCGCCAACTGGAATCCGAACGGCTGGTGGATGTGCAGCCGCGCAAGGGGCCGATCGTGTCGCGCCTGACGCTGAAGCAGGCGCGCGAGATCTACGAGGTGCGCTGCATCTTCGAGATGCTGCTGGTCGACCGCTTCACCCGCGTCGCCACCGATCCCGAGATCGCGGCGCTGCGGGAAATCTTCGATCAGGTGATCGAGGCCGCCGGCGAGAAGTCGAGCCCGCGTCTGGTGACGCTGATGTTCTCGTTCAACGATCACATGGGCCAGGTGATCGACCACGAGGTGGTGCGCGATATCCTGACCCAGCTCAATGCCCGGATCAGCGCGCTGCGGGCGACCTCGATGGCCAAGCCCGGCCGGATCGAGGCCAGCGTCGGCGAGATTTCCGAGATCATGGCGGCGATCGAGGCGCGCGATCCGGAACGCGCCACGCGCGCGGTGCAGACCTATGTGAACAACGCCCGCGACGCGGCGCTGGAGCGGCTCGCCGCCGAGACGTGAGCCGCGCGCTTCGGCACGGTAACGGCAGGCCGGCGCAGCACCCGGCCCGCCGCAGCGAATGCCGCGCTCAGCCCGCCGCGCGGGCCAGGTCGCGGGCGATCACCATCCGCTGCACGTCGCTGGTGCCCTCGTAGATCTGGCAGACCCGCACGTCGCGATAGATCCGCTCGACCGGGAAGTCGCGGGTATAGCCATAGCCGCCGAAGGTCTGGATCGCGTCGGAGCAGACCCGCTCGGCCATTTCCGATGCGAAGAGCTTGGCCATCGAGGCCGCCTGCAGCGCCGGCTGGCCGGCATCGCGCAGCGCCGCGGCATGCAGCACCATATGCCGCGCCGCCTCGATCTGGGTGGCCATATCGGCCAGCCGGAACGCCACCGCCTGATGGCCGATCAGCTTCTGGCCCATCGATTCGCGTTCCAGCGCATAGTCGCGCGCCGCCTCGAAGGCCGCCCGCGCCATGCCCACCGATTGCGAGGCGATGCCGATCCGCCCGCCCTCAAGGTTCGACAGCGCGATGCGATAGCCCTCGCCCTCGGCCCCCAGCAGGTTCTCGGCCGGCAGCTCCAGATCCTCGAAGGCGATCTGGGCGGTATCCGACAGGGTCTGGCCCAGCTTGTCCTCGATCGAGGCGACGCGATAGCCCGGGGTGTCGGTCGGCACGATAAAGGCCGAAATCCCCTTCTTGCCCGCCTCCGGATCGGTGACCGCGAAGACGATGGCGGTATCGGCGTTCTGGCCCGAGGTGATGAACTGCTTCACCCCGTTCAGCACCCAGCCGGTGTTGGTGCGCCGCGCCCGGGTCTTCAGCGCCGAGGCGTCGGAACCCGCATGCGGCTCGGTCAGGCAGAAGGCGCCCAGCGTCTCGCCGCGCGCCAGCGGCCGCAGGAACCGCTCCTTCTGATCCTCGTTGCCATAGCGCAGGATCGGCACGCAGCCGACCGAATTGTGCACCGACATGATGGTCGACACGGCGCCGTTGCCCGCCGCGATCTCCTCCAGCGCCAGCGCGTAGGAGACATGGTCGGACATCGCGCCGTCCCATTCCTCGGGCACCAGCATGCCCATCAGCCCCAGCGCGCCCATCTCGGCGATCTCCTCGGCCGGGAAGTGATGGGTCTTTTCCCAGTCCGCCGATTTCGGCGCCAGTTTCTCCGCCGCGAAACGGCGCGCCATGTCGCGCACCATCGCCTGATCTTCGGTCAAGAGCATTCCTGCCTCCTCAAACAGTGTGGCGGCGCCGGCCTGCCGCCCGGCCGAGACACGGCGGGGCGGGGCCGCGCCCCGGTCCGGCCTGCGCGCGCGGGGTCGCCCGGCGCACAGGACCGCCTTCACGTTCACCCTGGCGCCGGGCAGGTCAAGCCCCCGGCGCGGCCCGGAAAGATCGCCGCCGCGACGTCATCGCGACGTCACTGCGGCGGGCACCGTCTCCGGGCCGGCGGCGCTCAGCCCGGCTGCCGTTTCTGCCAGTCGCGCCGGATCTTGCCCGCAAGGCTCCATTTGTGCACCTCGGTCGGGCCGTCGTAGATGCGGAACGCGCGCACCTCGCGGAACACCTGTTCGACGATGGTGTCGGCGGTGACACCCTGCCCGCCCATGCATTGCACGCAGCGGTCGGCGATGCGCATCAGCGCCTCGGAGACCGCGACCTTGGCCATCGAGCTTTCGGTGGTGCCGCGCGCGCCGCTGTCCAGCACGTCGGCGCACCAATAGACCATCAGCTCTGCCTGCTTCAGGTCGATCCGGTTCTCGGCCAGCATGAAGCCCACGCCCTCATGCTCGATCAACGGCTTGCCGAAGGCCATGCGGCGGTTGGCGTAATCGGTGGCGATCTCGTTGGCGCGGATGCAGGCGCCCAGCCAGCGCATGCAATGGGTCAGCCGCGCCGGCGCCAGCCGCACCTGGGCGTAGCGGAAGCCTTCGCCGCTGTCGCCCAGCATCTGGGTCGCCGGCACCCGCAGGTTGTCGATGGTCACCACCGCATGACCGCCGGGCATCGAGCTGTCGATGGTATCCATCACCCGCTCGATGCGGATCGCCGGGTCCGGCAGATCGACCAGGAACATGCAGGCACCATCGTCGGATTTCGCCATCACGATGCCCAGCCCGGCGCCGTCGGCCCCGGTGATATAGGTCTTGCGGCCGTTGATCACCCAATGGTTGCCGTCGGGCCTGCAGGTGGTCAGCATCATGCTGGGGTCCGAACCCGCGCCGCCATCCTCCGCCGGTTCGGTCATGAAGAAGGCCGAGCGCATCTCGCCCCGCACCAGCGGGTCGAGGAAGCGCGCCTTCAGCTCGGGCGAGGCGACCTGCCCCAGGAGGAACATGTTGCCCTCGTCCGGGGCGGCGGTGTTGCAGGCGACCGGGCCCAGCGGCGACAGGCCGCTGCGGATCAGCACGGCGGCGGTCTCGCGGTGGGTCAGGTGGGAGCCGTCCGGCAGAATATGCGGCGTCAGCACCCCGGCCTGCCGCGCCAGCGCCTTCAGCTCCAGCGCCAGCTCGTCCGAGGGGCCATGAGCGCCGAGCCGCGGGTCCTTCTCGTAGGGCACCACGGTGTCGCGCACAAAGGCCTCGACCCGCGCGGCGATCTCGACCGCGCGCGCCGACAGGCCCGAATTCTCCAGCAGCGCGCTCATTTCGGCGCCATCCGGATGGCGCCGTCCAGGCGGATCGTCTCGCCGTTCAGCATCGGGTTGGCGACGATGGCCTGCACCATCTGTGCGTATTCCGACGGATCGCCCAGCCGCGACGGGAACGGCACCTGACGGCCCAGACTGTCCTGCGCCTCCTGCGGCAGGCTGGCCAGCAGCGGCGTCAGGAACAGCCCCGGCGCAATGGTCATCACCCGGATGCCGTAGCGGGCGAATTCCCGCGCCACCGGCAGCGTCATGCCGACGATCCCGCCCTTCGAGGCCGCATAGGCCGCCTGGCCGATCTGCCCGTCGAAGGCGGCGACCGAGGCGGTGTTGACGATCACGCCACGCTCCTCGCCCAGCGGCTCGGCGGTATGCAGCGCGGCGGCGAATTTCGACAGCACGTTGAAGCTGCCGATCAGGTTCACGT
>JBFXGQ010000452.1:0-4402 GCA_050177915.1 Pseudodonghicola sp.
AAAACAGCATCCGGGGCTGGCTTGACGAGGTGCGCGACCGTGTGCTGACCAACCTCGAGGCAAGCCGCCCCTCCGGCATCCGGTAAGCCGCAGCCTTGCGGGCAAAGGCGGGCGAGGATCGGCCGGAGAACCCGGCGAGGGTTACACCGCGCCGATCCGCGCGCAGCGCTCGAAAGCCTCGGGATCAAACGGGATCGGGCGGCGCATGTCAAAGCCCGCGACCTCATAGCCGCGGCGGAAATCCTCGATATGGCGGGCCATCCACTGCCGTGCGGTGGCCACGTTGCCGGCGGCGATCTCGGTCACGATCGCCTCATGCGCGGCCAGCAACCGATGCCGCGCCTGCGGCACCGCCTGATAAAGATCGGTCGTCGCCGAGAACAGCAGCACTCGGATCGGCGCGCTGATCAGGTCGAGCACGCTATTGCCCGCCGCCTGCGCCACCAGGTGGTGAAAGGCGATGTCGTTCTCAATCACCCTGCGGTCGTCTTCCAGGATCTCGCGCAACTCTAGCACATTGCGGCGTAACGCCTCGACCAGATTCGGCGTGATCCGTTCTGCCGCAGTCGAGGCCGCGAAGGGTTCGAGATCAAGCTGTACCTCCCAGAGGTCGAGGAAGCTGACATTCATCAACCCCAGCGCCCGCATGTTGACCCAGGCAACATCACTGGGCTGCGGCACGCTGACGACCAGACGCTTGCCGCCAGCGCGCTTGACCAGATCGGCATTCTCCAGCGCGCGAATGCCCTCGCGCACGGTCGAGCGGTTGACCCCGAGCTGCTGCGCCAGGTCGGTTTCGGTCGGCAACAGATCGCCTTCCTTCAGCCGCCCGGTCATGATCGCTTCTTCGATCGCCTTGGCGACCCGCTTATAGTTCGGATCAGTGTCGATCTGGGCCAGAACGGCTGTCTCTGTCGTCGAAACCATATCGGCACCTGTTTCATTCGCGACCTGTGGGGTATCTGCCCGCAGTGTTTCCTGTCAAGCTTGCACGCTCAGCCCGGTTCGGGCCAGGAGTCTCCCAAGGCCTGCCAGGCGCGCAGGGCGAAACGATGCGCCAAGGGCGCGTATTTCGCCGCCTCGGGATCGGCCGCATTGCCCGCCGCGGCACGGTCGGCGATGCCGACGAAGATCACCGCGAAGCGAAACAGCGCAAAGGCGACGTGAAAGGGCGCCGGCGCCGGGATCTCCGGCAGGACCGAACGGTAATGCGCCACGAATTCCGCCTCGGTCGGGATCCCCTCGGCCTCGGCGCCCAGGATGCCGCCGTATTCCTCGGGCCCGCTGTGCCAGGGCATGCAGCAGAACCCCAGATCGGCGAGCGGATGGCCAAGCGTCGACAATTCCCAATCCAGCACCGCAATCACCCGCGGTTCGGTCGGATGGATCAGCATGTTGCCCAGACGGAAATCGCCATGCGCCAGCGATACCAGCCCGTCTTCGGCGGGGATCATCGTCTCAAGCCGCTGCGCCAGCGCGACGAGCGCGGCACTGCCACCCCCGGCCGAGCTGGCAAGCTGCCGGCTCCACCGGCTCATCTGCCGCTGGAAATAGCTGCCCGGCCGGCCATAGTCGCCCAGGTCCACCGCGTCCGGTCTGATCGCATGAAGTCGCGCCAAGGTTTCCGCCAGCGACAGATAGATCGCCCGGCGCTCCTCGGGCGACAGACCGGGGAGGCTGCAGTCGGAGAACACCCGCCCCTCGACGAACTCCATCAGATAGAAAGGCGTACCCAGCAGATCGGCATCGTCATGGTAGAGCACCACCGGCGGCACCGGCACGGCGCTGTCGCGCAGGGCGTTCAGCACCCGGCATTCGCGGTCGATGGCATGGGCACCGCGCAGAATCTCGCCATTGGGCTGCTTGCGCAGCACCATGCGGCGCCCGTTCCAGCCAACGATATAGGTGGGGTTCGACTGGCCTCCGGAAATCCGCTCCAGCTCCAGTCGTCCCGGCCCCAACCGATCGGCGAGGAAGCCCGCCAGCCGCCGCGGGTCGAAATCCGCCGCGCTCATGCCCCTGCCCCGGCGACCGGCCACTGCCAGAAATCGCGTCCCTCGGCGGTCAGCTCGCGGTTCAGCACCATGCGGTGCACCTCGTCGGCGCCATCGACCAACCGCGCCTGGCGGGCATAGCGATAGATCCACTCCAGCACGGTATCCTTGGAATAGCCGCGCGCGCCGTTGAGCTGGATGCCGATATCCGCCGCCCGATGCAGCAGGTTGGCGACATGCACCTTGGCCATCGAGACTTCCTTGCGGGCGAGACCGCCGCGATCAAGCTCCCAGGCGGCCTTCATCACCAGCAAGCGGCCGATCTCGATATCCGAACAGAGGGTGCCCAGCATGATCTGCACGCTTTCCCGGTCGGCCAGCCGCACACCGAACCCCTCGCGACGCGCGGCGTATTCGGTGGCGATCTCGACACAGCGCTTCGCCAACCCGAGCCAGCGCATGCAATGCGTCAGCCGCGCCACGCCAAGCCGCGTCTGCACCACCTTCAGGCCGCGCCCCTCTTCCAGCACGACATTGCGCGCGGGGATGCGCAGCCCGTCGAATTCCATCTCGCAGTGGCCACCGTGCTCTTCCGGGCCCATGATCGGGATTCGCCGCAGGATCTGCCAGCCGGGTTCGTCCCGGTGAAAGAGGAAACAGGTATGGCCCCGCCGCGCGTCGTGCGAGGTGCGGGCGACCAGGATGAAATGCTCGGCCGCCTCGGCCCCGGTGATGAACCACTTGCGACCGTGGACGACATAATCATCTCCGTCTCGGACTGCGGTGGTCTGCATCATGGCCGGATCCGACCCGCCACCCGGTGCCGGTTCGGTCATCGCGAAGGCAGAGCGCACCCGCCCCTCGGCCACCGGGCGCAACCACCAATCCTGTTGCTCCGGCGTCCCCAGTGCCTCCATCACCATCATGTTGCCGTCATCCGGCGCGGCCGAGTTGAACACCACCGGCCCGAAGATCGACCGGTTCATCTCCTCATAGCAGACCGCCATGCCGACACGACCGATGCCGCGCCCGCCGAAGGCTTCGGACAATTGCAGGGTCCACAGCCCCCTCGCCCGCGCCTTGGCGCGCATCTGCTCAAGCAGCGCCGGGGCGATGTTCTCATGCGCGTCGTAATGCGCCGGGTCGGCCTCGAGCGGCAGCAGCTCGGTTTCGACGAAATCCGCGATCTCGCGGCGCAGGGTCTCGACCTGCTGGGGTATCGTGAAGTCCATGATCTTTCTCACAGGCTGGAAACAAGATGACCACCGTCGACCGCCAACACGGCGCCGGTGATATAGGCGGCACCGTCGGAGCACAGCAGCTCCAGCGGCGCGTCGAGGTCGCAGAGCTGACCAAGCCGGCGCTGCGGAATCCGCCGGATCAGCGCCTGCCCGACATCCGAGGCAAAGAACTCCCGGTTCAGGGGCGTCTCGATATAGCCCGGGCAGAGGGCGTTCACCCGGATGCCATGTCGCGCCCATTCCAGTGCCAAGGCCTTGGTCAGCTGCACCGTCGCCGCCTTTGAGGCGGCATAGGCCGCGACATTGCCGGCGACGCGCAGCCCCAGGATCGAGGCGACGTTCACGATCGCCCCACCGCCCGCCACCGCCATCCGTTGCGCCGCCGCCTGGGCCACCAGAAAGACGCCCTTAAGATTGGTATCCACCACAGCGTCGAAGGTTTCGGGCGCCATGGTCAGCGCCGGTTCGTTGCTGGCGATGCCGGCGTTGTTCACCAGAACGTCAATCCGGCCCTCGATCGCCGCAAAGGCTGCCGCGACCGAGGCCGCATCGGTGACGTCCAGGCCCACCACCTCGGCCGTGCCGCCGGCCTCGGCGATCTCTGCCGCAATCCGCTGCAGCCTGTCGCGGCTGCGCGCCGCCAGAATGACGTGCTGCCCCCGCGCGGCGAGGCTGCGGGCGAAATGCTCACCCAGGCCGCTGGACGCCCCGGTGACCATGATCCTGCGTCGTCCCATTCCGCTCCTCCGCGCTGCTGCTTCTCCGGCCGGACAGGGCTTCGCTCCGGCTCAAATATAATCCGATTGTCGGACAATCGGATTGATGTCCAAGCAAGTCAAGCCTCGACGAGCCGGAACCTCACCGGAGAACTCGAGAAGGCCATCGCCAGACAGCGGCCACGGGAGGGTGAAAATCGGGAAAGCTGACGGGCCGCGCTGGTGGATCACCGGAGCGGCAGCGCAAATTACGATGGCAAAAGAGGATCAGGAAGGCTGCAGGCCCCCGCCTGGCGACAGGCGGGGGCCGGATGCTTTCTGTCGCAGTCGGAGCTCAGCCCGCGATCGGCGAGCCGACTCCCAAGGCCCTCTCGGCGGTATCGCAGGCTTCCCATTCGGCATGGAGCGAGGCGCTCTGGCCGATCACCGGGGTCGGTGCCGATTCATTGGG
>JBFXGQ010000453.1:0-4377 GCA_050177915.1 Pseudodonghicola sp.
CTACATGCTGCTGTCCGAGCCGGGGATCGAGACCCGCAGCTTTCCGTCGCTGCGCGGCTTCTTCTACGCCGCGGCGCCGATGGCGGTGGACAAGCTGCGGCAATGCCTGTCGATCTTCGGCCCGGTGATGGTGCAGAGTTTCGGCCAGGCCGAGGCGCCGATGTTCTGTGCCCTGCTGACGCCGGAGGATCATCTGGTGCTGGGCGATCCCGCGCGCGAGCACCGGCTTGCCAGCTGCGGCCGGCCGACGCTGCTGACGCCGGTGGCGATCATGGACGACGACGGCAATCTGTTGCCCCGGGGCGCACGCGGCGAGATCGTGGTGCGCGGCAATCTGGTGATGCAGGGCTATTACAAGAACCCCGAGGCGACCGCCGAGGCGTCGCAGTTTGGCTGGCACCATACCGGAGATGTCGGATACCTCGACGCCGACGGCTATCTCTACATCGTCGACCGCAAGAAGGACATGATCATCTCGGGCGGGTTCAACGTCTATCCTTCCGAGGTCGAACAGGTGATCTGGGCGCATCCGGCGGTGCAGGATTGCGCGGTGATCGGCGTGCCCGACGAAAAATGGGGCGAGGCGGTCACCGCGGTGATCGAGCTCAAGCCCGGGGCGGAAGTCGACCCGGACGAGATCATCCGTCTTTGCAAGCAGACGCTGGGCAGCGTCAAGGCGCCGAAGTCTGTGACGGTCTGGGACGAGCTGCCGCGCAGCGCGGTGGGCAAGGTGCGCAAGAAGGACATCCGCGATGTCTTCTGGCAGGGCCAGGCGCGGAAGATCTGAGGGCGGCACATGAATATTTCGGAACTTCTGGCACAATCGGCCCGGACCTTTGCCGGGCGCCCCGCGGTCTGTCTGGGCGCGGAGACGTTTTGCACCTATGCCGGGCTGCGCGACCGCGGCGCGGCGCTGGCCGCGGGGCTGCGCGCGCGCGGCGTGCCCGTGGGCGGGCGCGTGGTGATCTACATGGGCAACCGCCCGGAATATATCGAGATACTGTTTGCCATCTGGGCGGCGGGCTGCGTCGCGGTGCCGGTCAACGCCAAGCTGCACCCGGGCGAGGTGGATTATGTGCTGTCCGACAGCGGCGCGTCGCTTCTGTTCACCGACAAGGCGGCGGAGATGGCGGGGTTTGCCGGCACCGTCGCGGTCGACGGGGCGGAGTATGCCGCGCTGATGGCGGGCGCGGCAGAGTTCGTCCCCGCGCCGGTGGCACCGACCGATCCGGCCTGGATCTTCTACACCAGCGGCACCACCGGCCGGCCCAAGGGGGCGGTGCTGACCCACCGCAATCTCTGGGCGATGACGATGAGCTTTCTCGCCGACATCTGCCCGGTCACCGAAGGCTCAAGCGCGCTGCATCCGGCGCCGCTGTCGCATGCGGCGGGTCTCTTCGCGCTGCCGTTCGTGCGGCGGGGCGGGGCGAATGTCGTCCCGGTCAGCGGCGGTTTCGATTCCGAGGAGCTGGTAGAGCTGCTGCACCGCTACCCCGCCGCCTCCTTCTTCGCGGCGCCCACCATGCTCAACCGGTTCACCGCCTGCCCGGCGCTGGACGCGGCGGCGATCGACAATATCGACCTGGTGTTCTGCGGCGGCGCCCCGATCTATGTCGAGGATCTGCGCCAGGCGCTCGATCTTCTGGGGCCGCGCATCTGGATCGGCTACGGCCAGGGCGAGGCGCCCTGCACGATCAGCTACCTGCCGCCGCATGTCCTGGGCCAGGACATCCCCGAGGCCTGGCTGGGCTCGGTCGGCATCCCGCGCACCGGCGTCGCGGTGCGGGTGGTCGATGCGGCGGGGGCGGATTGCCCGGCCGAGGTGCCGGGCGAGGTGATCGTGGCGGGTGATGTGGTGATGGCCGGCTATTGGCAGAACCCTGCGGCCACCGCCGCGGCCCTGCGCGACGGCTGGCTCTATACCGGCGACATCGGCAGTTTCGACGCGGCGGGGGTGCTGACGCTCAAGGACCGCTCCAAGGACGTGATCATCTCGGGCGGGTCGAACATCTACCCGCGCGAGGTCGAGGAGGTGCTGCTGCGCCATCCCGGCGTGACCGAGATCAACGTAATCGGCCGGCCGCATCCCGATTGGGGCGAGGAGGTGGTGGCCTTTGTCGTCGCCGAAGAGGGGGTCAGCGCCGAGGCGCTGGATCGCTTCTGCCTGGATCACATCGCCCGGTTCAAGCGACCGAAATCCTATCGCTTCGTCCCGGCCCTGCCGAAGAGCAGCTATGGCAAGATCCTCAAGACCGAACTGCGCCGGATGCTGGAGGAGACCGCCTCCGCCCCGGCCGCACCCTGACCAAGGAGACCTGACATGAGCACCATCATCGCCGGCGTCGGCATGATCCCCTTTGCGAAACCCGGTGCCTCGGCACCCTATGACGAGATGGGCGAGGCGGCGATCCGCCTCGCGCTCAAGGACGCCGGGATCGGTTTCGACAGCCTCGAGCAGGCCTATGCCAGCTATGTCTATGGCGACAGCACCAGCGGCCAGCGGGTGATCTACCGCGTCGGCATGACCGGCATTCCCATCGTCAACGTCAACAACAACTGCTCCAGCGGCTCGACCGCGCTGTTCCTGGCGCGGCAGGCGGTGGAAAGCGGGGTGGCCGATTGCGTGCTGGCGGTGGGGTTCGAGCAGATGTCGCCGGGCGCGCTGGGCACGGTTTTTCCCGACCGCCCGTCGCCGCTGGCTGCGTTCGACGCGGTGACCGATGCGCTGATCGGCGATAGCGACCTGCCGATGACGCTGAAATACTTCGGCGGCGCCGGCAAGGCGCATATGGAGCGCTATGGCACCAGGCTGGAAACCTTCGCCAGCATCCGCGCCAAGGCCAGCCGCCACGCCGCACGCAACCCGCTGTCGGTCTTCCGCAAGGAGATGAGCGTCGAGGACGTGATGAACGCCCAGACCATCTGGCCCGGCGTCATGACCCGGCCGATGGCCTGCCCGCCGACCTGCGGCGCGGCGGCGGCGGTCGTCGTCTCCGAGGAGTTCGCCCGGCGCCACGGTCTGGATACGACGGTGCGGATCCGGGCGCAGGCGATGACCACCGACCGCCCCGGCAGTTTCGAGAGCCGCGACATGATCGAGGTGGTGGGCGCCGATCTGACCCGCCAGGCGGTAGCCAAGGTCTATGAGGCGTCGGGCGTCGGGCCCGAGGATCTCGATGTGATCGAGCTGCACGACTGCTTCGCCCAGAACGAGCTGATCACCTACGAGGGGCTGGGCCTCTGCGCTGAGGGCGAGGCGGAGAAATTCGTCGAGGAGGGTGACAACACCTATGGCGGCAAATATGTGACCAACCCCTCGGGCGGGCTGCTGTCCAAGGGGCATCCGCTGGGCGCCACCGGGCTGGCGCAATGCTATGAGCTGACCCAGCAGCTGCGCGGGCGGGCGGAGGACCGGCAGGTCGAGGGCGCGCGCCTGGCGTTGCAGCACAACCTCGGGCTCGGCGGCGCGGCGGTGGTGACGCTCTACGAAGGCGGCGCGTGACGGTTGGGACTTGAGGGGGGAGGAATCGGAATGGAGTACGGTGTGGCCCTGGTGACCGGGGCGGGATCGGGGATCGGGCAGGCGGTGGCGATCCGCCTGGCCGAACTCGGGGCGCGGGTCGTCGTCACCGATGTCTCCGAGGCCGGGATCGCCGAGACGCTGGAGCGCATCGCCGCCGGCGGCGGTCGGGCGATGGGACAGCGGCTCGATGTCTCCGACCCGGGGTCGGTCGAGGCCGCCTTCGTCGCCGCCGAGGCCTGGGACAAATGCGTCGACGTACTGGTCAACAACGCCGGCATCGTGGCGCTGCACGGCTTTCTCGATTTCCCGGCCGAGGACTGGAGCCGGGTGATGGCGGTGAACGTCACCGGCAGCCTGCTCTGCGCGCAGCGCGCCGGGCGCGAGATGGTGCGGCAGGGCTATGGCCGGATCGTCAACATGGCCTCGGTCAGCGGTATCCGCGCCGGCGTCAGGCGGACGGCCTACGGCACCTCGAAGGCGGCGCTGATCGGGCTGACCCGGCAGATCGCACTTGAACTGGCGCCGCATGGCGTCACCGCGAATGCGGTGGCGCCGGGGGCGATCGTGACGCCGCTGACCCGGGACAATTACACCGAGGCGACGGTCGCCTCGGTGCTGCCGATGATCCCGGCGCGGCGGATGGGGGCGCCATCGGACATCGCCGCTGCGGTGGCCTATCTGGCAAGCCCGGAGGCCGGCTATGTGAATGGCGAGGTGCTGATCGTCGACGGCGGCTATACCGCCGGCGGGATGCCGCAGACCGGCAAGCTCGACCTCTCCGCCGCCGGTGCGGGCGGCCCGGCGGACAAGGCCCGTCCCCCCGTCGCCTGAGCCGGGCGCCACCTCGCCCGCAG
>JBFXGQ010000454.1:0-4372 GCA_050177915.1 Pseudodonghicola sp.
GCGCGAGAAGATCAGTCGGAACATACGTAGTCAGCGCGATACGACCGGCCGCAAGCTGCCGTGCCCGATGGGCGGCAACATCCTTCCGAATCTTTTCTGTATTGCGCTTCATGCTTAGCAGTAAGGAGAGATTTGCCCGATTCTGCAACCCCGAATCTCTAAAGTACGGAAATATCGCGCAAATCGGATGCTCTGATGTGCAATCCAGGCAAGGCTTCAAGCCCGATCGGAAGTCGATTCAAGCGCCCTATAAAGGGTGGCGCGATGCACGCCCAGGAGCCGGGCGACTTGCGTAACCGGCTTCTTTTCCTCGTTGGCCCCTGAACATCTGTGGACACCCCCGGAAGTGCAAGAGAATTTTTCAGGCAAGTATTTGCGCGTAGTCCGGGTAGGCGCAGGATACGTGTAAAAACCGGTCACAAGGGAACTTCAAACGGCAGAGGGGCCGGATTGAGTGGTTGAGGGATATCCTCCATGTCGATTGAGTATTTGCCGAAGCGCCGGATTTTCGCTCGCGCGTAGGGGCTGAGGGCGGCTGCGAGCTCTGGCGTGACAGTCAGACCGTCGGCAGCCATGGAGTTGATGACGTCGGTTAGGTCGGCGACGTTGGACAGCATGATGGCATTGGCGACGAGGCTTGCATATTTGACCTGCTTTTCCTGCTCGACGGGATCGCCGCTCTTGATGACGGGGCCTCCAAAGGTAATCCAGTCGAGGAAATCGTTGAAGGATTCAATCTTGGTCGTTTCAGCGCGAATGGAACGTCGGACTTGTGGGTCGGAGATATAACGCAGCAGAAACAACGTTCTTTCGACCCGCCCAAGTTCTCGGAAGGCTTGGTAGAGCCGGTTTTTGCGGTTGTTCGAGCTGAGTTTTCGCAGCAACATAGAGGGCACCACCAGACCCGCCTGAATGGAGAGGATCACTTGCATCATGTCCTGCCAGTGCGTTTCGATCAGCCTCCAGTCGATCTCGCGGCCGAAGAGCGCATCGATGTGCTGGTAGGAGACCGATTTATCGGGACGATAGAAGGTCACGTCTGCCCAGTTACGCATACGCGGCATCAGCTTGATCCCAAGCAGACGCGCCAGCCCGAAGACGGGTTCACTCTGGCCCTGCGTGTCGGCATGCAGAGTGTCCGGCTGAACGGTCGAACGGTTTTTCAGGAGCCCGTCGAGGATATGGATGGCCTCCCAGACCCCGCAGGGAATGAAGGTGGTGAACAGCGCGACGTAATTGTCGGCTATATGGTGGTAGGCGATGCCACCGTAGGCGCCGTAACGGATATGCTGAGAGCCCAGCAGATTGTTCTCGCGCAACGGAATGTGAGTGCCATCTGCGATCGCCGCCTGACCGGCGCCCCACAGTTTCGGCAGCTCGAAACGGTCATAGGCATTGATCAGGTCGGTCATGGCGGCTTCGAGCTTGCCAACATCGATATGCTGGGCATTGAGCCGACGAAGGGTGTCGGCGCTGGCGATGCCGACAGCATGACGAGCAGTCTGGACGGGGCCGAGATTGCAGCCATAGCCGAACACCGTGAGGATATAGCGTTGCAGCGCCCTTGCAATTTTCGGGTCGGCTCCCGATGGCGGTCCGAAGTGGCGGGTGAAGGCAGTCCAGCTGGTGCTGTCCTTCAGAATATCGAGCAGGTGCCGCTCGCTTATACGGGCATGGACTTCGGCTTCGAAGATCATCAGACCCTCCGGCTGGCCGGATGCCTTCTGTTGCTTGAGGTGCGGCACACCGCTCGCATCGATGCTCAACTCCGTATTTTCCGGAAAGCCGGCATCCACAGCGGCGGTGGCTGCCATCAGTTGTTCCTTCATCCATGCGGCAAACTCCTCCCCGGAGCGCGGTAGCCCAAGGTCGGCACAATAATCGGCCAGACGTGCCTCACACTCCGTCCAGGTCAGGAGCTGGGTGCGGTAATCATTGAAGGTTTCGGCCCCCACAACAAAAAGGTCGCCGGCTTGCAGCGCATCGGCCAGATGGATAAACACACAGACTTCGAGGGCACGCCGATCGAGCATGACGCCCGTTTTGCGGCGCTTGATCACAAAAGCTTGCCAGCGTTGCGAGGCGAACGACAGGTCAATATCATAGGTCAGTTCGTCGCGACGGGCGCTCCTGTTGGCAATGACGATGCCACACGCTTCCAGCAGGCTGAGGTCTTGCGTCGCCGACCTGATATCCATGAGCTCGAGCAACCTGAACAGCAGGGCGCGAACCTTGGCATGGATCGGCCACAGGAGCGGCAGGTCATTGTTGTGGTGGAACGCCGAGACGGTCTCGCATTGCTCCGACAGAAGATCGAGGCCGCCACGCTCCGCCAGGACAGCCCTGATCCGACGGCCAACTTCCATGTTTGTTTCGCTCTGCCGGGTGTTTTCCAGCACCTGCCCCAATACCGTGATCAGTTTCTCTTCGATCTCCCGGTGCTCGTCTTGCAGGGATTTCAGCTTTTCCTTGGCAGCGTTCTGGGTCTTGCGGACCCGGCGCAACAGCATCTCGATCAACTCGTCGCGGCATTGCGCGCGTGCCTGCTGGAGCAGGCAAAGAAGGAGAGTATGGCGCTTGCCCGGCCGGCGGATATCGAGGAGATCGCTCACCTCCATGCTGCGGGCCTCGGCGGCGAACTGACGACGCTTGGTATGAGCGATCTCATTGAGGAGAGGATCGGGATCGAGCATGCCGGTCAGCCATCCAAGCCGTTCCGTCCAGAGCTTGATCGTTTCAGGGCGGGCCGGGCCCGGGGCATGTTTGAGGCGATTGAAGCCGGTCGTCACAGCGCCGGGTGCCACAACCAGCAAATCATCCAGCAAGGCAACCTCTTCATCGCCCAGGCGCTCTGCGGTCCGGGTGTAGATCGTCGTATGGACTTTCGTGCGCAGGTGATTGGCCAGCCGATCGAGTGTGCTGAACGCCGGCAGATCGATCGACGCCTTACCCAGAACCTCGATCGCCAGATTGATCAGGTCGGCCGGATCGCTCATCGTCGACGCCGCTTCCGTGAGCGCGCCCGTCAGCAGATCTTCGCCCCTCTCGTCATAGGTCACGACATCGAGAAAGGCACGGACCGCCGTTCGATACCTGTAGAGTGTCTTTTCGCCGGCGTCTTCAACCACACATATCGGCGGATCGACCAAACCAAGTTGCGCTGCCAAATGGGCAATAGTTTCGCTATGGAGGTCATCAGGCGCCGGAAAGAAACCGAGATCCTGGCGCGCCTTCAGCAAGGCTGCCAGCGTCAGGCGGCCGGAAGCACCGCGCGCTTTACCGCGGATAAAGACGAGATCGGCCTCGCTCAGACCGTATCGGCGCTCCAGTTCCTCCCGGGTAAGACGCTCACCAGAGCGAGGGTAGGCAGTGCGGTCAATCGCTGTCATAAAGGTGTCCGGAAAAGGGTATGCCGAAGGGGTCGTGGAAAGTGCCTAAATCAAAGGCTTCGGGCCATAGCGTTTCGTCGTCCAAAAAGGAATACATTAAAGGACGCCGCCGCCCGGCACCCGCGCCACAACAGAACCATGCGGCCCTCTACCTGCGCGTCTCCACGCCCGACCAGAAGCCAGACCTGCAATATGACGGCCTGCGTGCTTACGCCGAGCGCGCCGGTCTCACCATCGTCGGCGAATATTGCGACATCGCCGTTTCCGGCCGCCGCGAAGGGCGCCCCAAGCTCAACGCTCTGATGACCCGCGCCCGCAACCGCGAACTCGATTGTGTCCTGGTCTGGAAGTTCGACCGCTTCGCCCGCTCGACCCGCCATCTCCTGACGGCGCTCGAAGAATTCGACCATCTCGGCGTGCGCTTCATCAGCCTGCAGGACCAGATCGACACCGCAAGTCCCATGGGACGGGCGATGTTCACCATCATCGGCGCCATGGCCGAGCTGGAATCGTCCCTGATCAGCGAACGGGTCACGGCCGGAATGAAAGCGGCCGCCGCTCGCGGAAAGCATCTCGGCCGGCCAAGGCTCAGCTCCCGTCTGGTCGAGGAAATCGAGACCCTCGCCACCGCCACCGATCTCAGCATCCGCAAGATCCAGGAGGCAGTCGAGGGCCGGGCCAGCCGAGGTCGCGTCGGAGAGATCGTCAAGCAGGCCCGATCACGCAATAAAAACGGCAGGCCCGCCCTGGCGATGGAGGATCATCCATGAACGCAAACAGCTTCAATCTGAATGCCCTCGTCAAATTCCTCGGCCGGGACGATTGGGCGCTTCAGTTCGAGGAGGTGATGGGCGACCACTTCTGGCCCGTCATGGACGAATTCGGCCTCGATCACGAAGAGATTTTCGAGCTTCTCGGCAGCCACTGGGCCATGACCCTTTGGGGATGCGCCTTTGAGGATTTTCTCACCCAGGCCTTCGAAC
>JBFXGQ010000455.1:0-4354 GCA_050177915.1 Pseudodonghicola sp.
GGCCGAACAGATCGGGCGCCGGGTCGAGGCCGCGCATGACGACAGCAGCCTGACGCTGCGGTTCTGATCGCCCCGTTCAGACAGTCGGCGCGTGCCCTGCCCGCTTTCAGACAGATGGCTCGCGCCGTTTTTCTTGTCGCCGTTTCCGTGTCGGGTCGGATCAGCCCCGCACGGTGCCGTCGCCGGTGACCAGATATTTGAAGCTGGTCAGCTGCTCGGCCCCCACCGGCCCGCGGGCGTGCATCTTGCCGGTGGCGATGCCGATCTCGGCGCCCATGCCGAATTCGCCGCCATCGGCGAATTGGGTCGAGGCGTTGTGCATCAGGATGGCGCTGTCGAGCCGTTCGAAGAACCGCGCCACGGCGGCCGGATCCTCGGTCATGATGCAGTCGGTGTGGTTCGACCCGTAGCGGCGGATATGGGCGATGGCGGCGTCGATGTCATCGACCGGCTTGGCGGCGATGATCATGTCGAGGTATTCGCGGCCCCAATCCTCGGCGGTGGCCTGCGCGGTGCCGACGATCTCGGCCAGCGCGCCGTCGGCATGCACCTCGACCCCGGCCTTGACCAGCGCCTCGATCACCGGCTTGCCGATGCTGTCGATCACGTCGCGGTGGATCAGCAGGCATTCGGCGGCGCCGCAGATGCCGGTGCGCCGGGTCTTGGCGTTCATCACCACCTTGAGGGTCTTGTCCAGATCGGCGGCCTTGTCGATGTAGATATGCACGATGCCTTCGAGATGGGCGAAGACCGGCACCCGCGCCTCGCGCTGCACCAGCCCCACCAGGCCCTTGCCGCCGCGCGGCACGATGACGTCGACGTAATCGGTCATCGTCAGCAGCGCCGAGACCGCGGCGCGGTCGCGGGTCGGCACCAGCTGGATCGCGTCCACCGGCAGGCCGGCGGATTTCAGCCCCTCGACCAGACAGGCGTGGATCGCGGCGGAGGAATGAAAGCTTTCCGAGCCGCCGCGCAGGATCACCGCATTGCCGGACTTGAGGCAGAGCGCGCCGGCATCCGCCGTCACATTGGGCCGGCTTTCATAGATCACGCCGATCACGCCCAGCGGCGTGCGCACGCGCTGGATATGCAGCCCCGAGGGCATGTCCCATTCGGCGATCACCGCGCCCACCGGATCGGTCTGCGCCGCCACCGCGCGCAGCCCGTCGACGATGCCCTGAATGCGGGTCTCGTCCAGCATCAGCCGATCCATCATCGCCGGGCTCAGGCCCTTGTCCTGGCCGTATTCCAGGTCCTTTTCATTGGCGGCGATGATCTCGGCCCGGCGTGCCCAGACCGCATCGGCGGCGGCGTTCAGCGCGGCCGCCTTGGCAGCGGCTGGTGCGAAAGCCAGCTCTGCCGCTGCGGCTTTGGCGCGGGCGCCAAGCTGTGCCATCAGGGCGGGGATGTTGTCGCTGTCTTTCATCACATCTGCCTTTCGTTTCAGTCGGTTATTTCGCCCGCCTAGACCGCCATATCGTCGCGGTGGATCAGCGCGGCGCGGCCGGGATAGCCCAGCACCGCCTCGATCTCGGCGGACTGGTGGCCGCGGATCTTCTCGGCCTCGAGCGCGGTATAGCGGCTGAGCCCCTGGCCCAGCTTGTGGCCGCGCTCATCGAGGATCGCGACCGGATCGCCGCGGCCGAACTCGCCCTCGACCCGCGCCACGCCGGCGGGCAGCAGGCTCTTGCCATTGGCCAGCGCCCGGGCGGCGCCGGCGTCGACGGTGATCTCGCCGCGCGGCTTCATCGCCGCGATCCAGCCCTTGCGCGCCGCATGCGGATCCAGCTGGGCGGTGAACCAGGTGGCCGGCGCCCCCTGCTCCAGCCCCTGCAGCGGGTTCCGGCGCGAGCCTTCGGTGATCGCCATGGCGCAGCCGGCGGCGGTCGCCGTCTTGGCCGCCATCAGCTTGGTCTTCATGCCGCCCTTGGACAGGCCCGAGCCGGCGTCGCCGGCCATCGCCTCGATCTCGGCGGTGATCTCCTCGATCACGTCATAGCGGCGGGCATCGGGGTCGTCGTTGGGGTTGGCGGTGTAGAAGCCGTCGACGTCCGACAGCAGGATCAGCCGGTCGGCGCCGACGGTGACCGCGACCTGGGCGGCCAGCCGGTCGTTGTCGCCATAGCGGATCTCGTCGGTGGCGATGGTGTCGTTCTCGTTGACGATCGGCACCACGCCGAAGCCCAACAGCGTCTCCATCGTCGCCCGGCTGTTCAGATAGCGGCGGCGGTCGCTGCTGTCCTCCAGCGTCACCAGCACCTGGGCGGTGGTGATGCCATGCGGCGCCAGCACCTCCTCATAGGCGCGGGCCAGGCGGATCTGGCCGACCGCGGCGGCGGCCTGCGACTGTTCCAGCGGCAGCTCTGCCCGCGGCAGGCCGAGCACGCCCCGCCCCAGCGCGATCGAGCCCGAGGAGACCAGGATCACGTCCAGCCCCCGCGCCTTCAGCGCCGCCACATCCTCGGCCAGCGACAGCAGCCAGTCGCTGCGCAGATTGCCACTGACCCGGTCGACCAGCAGGGCCGAGCCGATTTTGACCACGACGCGCCTTGCGTCGGTCAGGGTTGCCACGATTGCGACTCCTCTTGAGGTTTCTGACGCAGGCGGTCGTCGTCGATCTCGGCGCGCAGGGCGCGCAGGACCTCGGTCAGACCCTCGCCACTGACCCCGGACATCATCAGGACCGGCCCGCCGACGGCGGCCTCCAGCTCTTCGCGCGCGGCGGCGCGCTCCTCGTCATCCAGCGCGTCGACCTTGTTCAGCGCGGTCACGCGCGGCTTCTCGGCCAGATGGCCGCCATAGGCCTCCAGCTCGTGAATGATGGTGTGGTAATCCTCGGCAATGGTGGCCGAGGTGCCGTCGACCAGATGCAGCAGCACGGCGCAGCGTTCGACATGTCCCAGGAACAGGTCGCCCAGCCCGCGCCCCTCGGAGGCGCCGGCGATCAGCCCGGGGATGTCGGCGATGACGAATTCGACGCCATCGACCCCGACGACGCCCAGATTCGGGTGCAGCGTGGTGAAGGGGTAATCGGCGATCTTCGGCCGCGCGTTCGAGGTGGCGGCAAGGAAGGTCGACTTGCCGGCATTGGGCAGCCCCAGCAGTCCGGCGTCGGCGATCAGCTTCAGCCGCAGCCACAGCGTGCGCTCGACCCCGTCCTGGCCGGGGTTGGAGCGGCGCGGCGCCTGGTTGGTGGCGGTCTTGAAATGCAGGTTGCCCCAGCCGCCGTTGCCGCCACGGGCCAGCTCGACCCGGTCGCCCACCTGGGCCAGATCGGCGATCACCGTCTCCATATCCTCGTCGAGGATCTCGGTGCCGACCGGCACCCGCAGGACGATGTCGTCGCCGGTCTTGCCGGTGCGCTGCCGGCCCATGCCGGACTGGCCGTCACCGGCAAAGAAATGCTGCTGATAGCGGAAGTCGATCAGCGTGTTCAGCCCGTCGACCGCCACCGCGATCACCGAGCCGCCATCACCGCCGTCACCGCCGTCAGGTCCACCGTATTCGATGAACTTTTCGCGCCGGAAGCTGATGCATCCATTACCGCCGGCGCCGGACCGGATATGGACCTTTGCGAGATCGAGAAATTTCATGTGCGTTCCCTAGCGCAAAGGACCGGCCAGCCACAATCACAGTTTTCGGCTGTAGGTCCAGGTGGGTACGGAGGCGTCGCGCGCCACCGAATAGGTTTCGGCATCGCCCAGATAGGCGAAACCGCAGTGGGTCAGCACCCGGGCCGAGGCCGGGTTGTCCTGAAACACGCTGGCGAACATGGTGGCGTTCTTCAGCGGGTTGGCGGCGATCAGCGCTTGCAGCGCATCCGAGGCGAGCCCGGTGTTCCAGTAGCCGGGCGCGATCCAATAGCCGACCTCGGACTGGTCGCGGTCCATCTTCTTCAGCCCGATCACGCCCAGCAGTTCGTCGCCGCCCGACCGGGTGGCGTCGATCGCCCAGACGTCCTCGTCGCGTTCGGACGCCATGGCACGGGTGACATAGGCCTCGATCGCGCCGGGCGGCAGCGGGTGCGGGATCGAGGTGGTCATCCGCGCCACCCGCTGGTCGCCGGCATAGAGCTCGATCAGCCCCATATCCGACCGCCGCAGCGGGCGCAGATCGAACCGTTCGGTCTCGATGACCGCCTGCGCCGAGATCTGATCCATCTTCATCTGTCTGTTCCTCCTCCGAACATCACAGGGTCCTCGGACCGGTGGGCTGATAAACCGCGAAACTCATATGTTTTTCCAAGCCCCGCAGCGCAAGCCCGCAGGCCGGCGCGACCGGGAAACGAGAAGGGGGACCGGCGGTTTCGCCGATCCCCCTAAGTTCTTGAACCCTTCAGGTTACGGCTTACTCA
>JBFXGQ010000456.1:0-4340 GCA_050177915.1 Pseudodonghicola sp.
CGCGCCGAGCGCTTGAGCAATTTGAGGGCTCCGCGCCCGGCGCGCTTGCGTCCGACGAGGCACCCGAATACCAAAATCTAACCTGCAGACTCTCGCTATGAATGAGGGACTGGCAGGGGGAAGGTCACAAGCCAACCTTGTCTTCGGGCAGGTCGGCTGCGCGCGCGAGAAGGTCTTCGACGCTGCGATCTGCATCCTTGGCGCTTTTTCCGTAACTTTTCGGGAGGCGCTGGAGGACGGACTTGTAGTATTTCAGGTGCGCTTGGGTAATGTCGGTGACGTCAGTGATCCCGGTTGTGCTGATGAAAAGCCGTGCTTCAGAGGCCAGTTGTCTGCGCGTGTCTTCCTTGATGTGGTCGCGATCGTTCTCGTCATTGATGCGCTCGACGAGCTGGATGAGATTGGGATCGTAGGTGAATTTATGTGTCTGCGGGCCGGGCGCCGGAGGCGTGGCGTTCCGTACGGGTTCTCTCGGTGCTGCGCAGTCGGGCCGGTCTGTTTCCGGGGGCGAGGTCGGGGCATCCGGTGCGTCGGATTCGTTCACCATGGCAAAGGCCAGCGCGCGGGCCTGCTCCAGGCTTGGGTCTTCATGACCTTCCGCGGCTTCCCATGCTGCGGCCTTGCCCGCGAGCAGCATTTGGCGGAGCTGCAGAGTCATCATCGTGGATGGCGTGATGCTCTCCCCGGTGGCTTCCTGAATGCAGTCCCGAGCGGCGCGATGCATCTTGTTCACCCCGGCTTCGGACATGACATCGCGAGAGAGCAGGTCGAGCATGGTTTCCAGCGTCGTCAGCTCCTGCGGGCTCGCGCCGTCACTCAAGGCGCTCTGACGCGCCTTTTCCGACAGGGTCGGGTGAAGCCCCGTCGTCGCCAGATGGCGCCAGGCGCGTGCAGTCGCCCAATCGTAGCGTTGGTCTTCTTCCGCCGTGCCCACGGGATCCAGCCGAGACACCATCCGTTGGCGCTCGATCCGATCGAGTTCTGTACGAATGACATTGCTGAGCCAGGCCTTGGCCTGGGCGGGTGTCAGTTTTCCCGTAGAGATCGCATCAAGCATCCGGTCGCACTCATAGTTCAGTCTGCGGGCGATGATACGCGCGATCGACCGCTCGGTGGTGCGCAAAGACAGCTGCCAGTGTCTGTTTTGTGTGGAAAACTCAGGGACGCGGCGACGCCAGCTCCAGACGGTACCGCGAAGAAACAGCGAAGGGGTCGACGCCACGAGGCAGCCTCCAATGATGGAGACGAGCGACCCGAAATTTGGAAACTTGTGCTACAGTGCTGTGCTACACTGTACCTTCCAAATCTACCTTACGCCTTGTTTCTCAAGGGCTTACTAGGTGATTTGGCTCCGGCGGTAGGGATCGAACCTACGACCAATTGATTAACAGTCAACTGCTCTACCGCTGAGCTACGCCGGAACATGTGGGGGTGTATAGCCATGCCATTTGGGGGGTGCAAGAGGGGGCGTGACGCTTTTTTGAAAAAATCTGCGACCCCTCTGTTTGGCCCCTCCGGGCGCTCCGAAGGGGCCTAGGACTGGCGGGTGAAACGGGCCTCGGCGCCCAGGGGGCTGTCGCTGGTGATGCGGTTTTGTCCCGTGAGATCAACGAGGTGGGCGAAGACGTTGCGCTCGGCCGCGGGCAGCAGGGCGGGGTTCACGTCGGTATAGATGCGGCGGGCCAGCTCGGCTGCGGTGGCGGGGGCATCGGCCAGTGCCTGCAGGATCTGCGCCTCGCGCGACAGCCGGTGTTCGATCAGCCAGTCGAGCCGCGCCGCCGGGTCCGCCACCGGGGCGCCGTGGCCTGGATGGAACACCTCCCAGCGGCGGGCGCGCAGCTGGCGGCAGGAGGCCATGAAATCGGTCAGATCGCCATCGGGGGGCGACACCAGCGAGGTGGCCCAGCCCATCACGTGATCGGCGGTGAAGCACACCCCCTCCCAGCCGAGCGCGATATGGTTGCCCAGGTGGCCGGGGGTGTGAATCACGTCGAGCTGCCAGTCGTCGCCCTCGATCACGGCGCCATCGGCCAGTTCCTGGTCGGGGGCGAAGCTGTGGTCGATTCCCTCGCCGCCGCCGGCCAGGCCGCTTGCGGCGATCTCGCGCATCACAGCGCTGCGCCCGGCCTCGGGGCCGCCGAAGGCGATCACCGGGGCGCCGGTGCGCTCGGCCAGCGGCCGGGCCAGCGGCGAATGGTCGGAATGGGAATGGGTGACGACGATATGGCTGATGCTCTGGCCCGGCTCCAGCGCCGCCAGGATCGCCTCGAGATGCGCCGGGTTCAGCGGGCCGGGGTCGATCACCGCCAGCTCGCGGGTGCCCAGCAGATAGGTATTGGTGCCGCGATAGGTCATCGGCGAGGGATTCGGCGCCAGCACCCGGCGCAGCCCGTCGGACAGCCGCTCCGGCGTGCCGGGGGTGGGGTCGAAATCGTCGGGGGGCTGCATCATCTGTGGTCTCCTCGATCTGCGCTCGGCGTTCTGCGCGCGGCGGCGCCTGCCGAGTCGCAGCCGCCCTAGAATATTGTTTTCCCGCGACATTCCCGCCAAATTCCGGTTCCCACGCCGCGCGTTGCGCTCTAGGCTTAGCGCATGTCGTTTCACTGGCTCAAACATTATGTGCCGCGCAGCCTCTATGCGCGGGCCGCGCTGATCCTGGTTCTGCCGGTGATCGTGGTGCTGCTGGTGGTCTCGGTGGCCTTCATCCAGAACCATCTGCAGGGGATCATCCAGCAGATGACCCGCAATGCCGAGCGTGAGTTCGTCTTTGTCATCGACCAGGTCGATCAGGCGCCGAGCCGCGAGGCGGCGCTGGAGGCGCTGGCGCCGCTGCTGCCGGCGCTGCAGATGACGCTGCGCTTCGTGCCCGAGGCCGAGGTGCCGCCGGCCGACAGCATCCGCTGGTTCGATTTCTCCGGCTCGCATGTGCGCACCCTGCTGCGGGCGCGGCTGCCCGAGGTGCGGGCGGTCTGGTTCAACGCCGATTCCTCGGTGCAGCTGTTTGTCGAGACCAACAAGGGCCCGCTGGAGATCGGCTTCGGCCGCGGCCGGGTCACCGTCGGCACGCCGCATCAGCTGATCGTGACGATGGTGTTCTTCGCGCTGCTGATGACGCTGATCTCGTTTCTCTACATGCGCAACCAGCTGCGCCCGATCACCCGGCTGGCGGATGCGGCGCAGGCCTTCGGGCGCGGCCGGACCGAGCCCTATCGCCCGCGCGGCGCGATCGAGGTGCGGGCGGCGGGCCATGCCTTTCTGGACATGCGGGCGCGGATCGAGCGGCAGATCGAACAGCGCACGCTGATGCTCTCCGGGGTCAGCCACGATCTGCGCACGCCGCTGACCCGGCTGAAGCTGGGTCTGTCGATGCTGGAGGATGAGGCGGAGGCGGCGCCGCTGCTGCGCGATGTCGACGAGATGCAGCGGCTGGTCGACACCTTTCTGGAATTCGCCCGCGGCGCCGCGGCGGCCGAGCCCGAGCCGACCGATCCGGTCGCCCTGGTGCGCGGCATCGTCGAGGATGCGGTGCGCGCCGGCAAGCCGGTGACGCTGGGCGCGATGACGGGGCAGGGGCGGGTGCCGCTCAGGGCGGTGGCGATCCGTCGCGCGGTGGAGAATCTGATCGACAACGCGGTGCGCTACGGCACCCGGGCGGTGGTCTCGGTGGTGCTGACCGACAAGGCCCTGCGCATCCGGGTCGAGGACGACGGGCCGGGCATCCCCAGCGACCAGCGCGCCGAGGCGCAGAAGCCCTTCGCCCGGCTCGATCCGGCGCGCAACCAGGACCGCGGCAGCGGCGTCGGACTGGGGCTGGCGATCGTCACCGATGTCGCCCGCGCCCATGGCGGCGTGCTGCGGCTGGGGGAAAGCGAGGCCCTGGGCGGGCTCTGCGCCGATATCGTCATCGGCCGATAGCGCCGGCGCGGCCGCGGTCAGGACTGGCGGCTGGCTGAGGGGAGTTTGGTAGGCCCGGCAGGACTTGAACCCGCAACCAAAGCGTTATGAGCGCTCTGCTCTAACCATTGAGCTACAGGCCCGCCTGACCGTTTGGGTATCACGATCCCGCTCCGCGTCAAGCCCATCCGTCGTCAAACCGTTGCATAGTGCCGCGCAATCGACTAACCCGCGCGCAATCAGCGAGAGGACCGGCCGATGACGACAGGCAAGAACGGCATCACCTATGCCGAAGCGGGCGTGGATATCGACGCAGGCAACGAACTGGTCGAACGGATCAAGCCGGCGGCCAAGCGCACCACGCGGCCGGGGGTGGTCAGCGGGCTGGGCGGGTTCGGCGCGCTCTTCGATCTCAAGGCGGCGGGCTACAATGACCCGGTGCTGGT
>JBFXGQ010000457.1:0-4266 GCA_050177915.1 Pseudodonghicola sp.
CTATCTGCACGACACGCCGCAGAAGAACCTGTTCCAGCGCGAGACCCGGGCATATTCGCACGGCTGCATCCGGATGGCCGATCCCTTCGACTTCGCCTATGCGCTGCTGTCGGCGCAGACCGACGATCCCAAGGGCTATTTCCAGTCCATTCTGGCGACCGGCAAGGAAACCAAGGTCGAGCTTGAGACCCATGTGCCGGTGCATATCATCTATCGCACCGCCTTCACCGACGATCACGGCCGGGCCGAGTTCCGCCGCGACATTTACGGCCGGGATGCGAAAATCTGGGAGGCGCTCAGCCAGGCAGGGGTGACACTGGGCGCGGTTCAGGGGTAAGCACTGGGTCCAGACAAGTTGCAGGACCCTCCATGAGCTATACCATCGAAGAGATCGCGCGCGCCCTTGGCTCTGAGGCCCGAGGCAATCTGTCGTTCGCCGTCGCGCGCGCCGCCGAGCCCGCCGCGGCCGGACCGGCGGATCTGGCGCTGGCGATGTCGCCGAAATACGCCGAGGATCTGAGCAAGGGCCAGGCACGCGCGGCGCTGGTCTGGCCCGATGCCGACTGGCAGGCGATGGGACTTGAGGCCGCGATCCTGGCGCCGCGTCCGCGCATGGCGATGTCCGGGCTGACCCGGATGCTGGACCGCGGCCAGGGATTCGGCGCCGGCATCCACCCCTCGGCGGTGATCGACCCCACGGCCGAGCTGGGCGAGGGGGTGTCGGTCGGGCCACTGGCGGTGATCGCCGCGGGCGCGCGGATCGGCGCGGGATCGGTGATCGGGCCGCACTGCTATGTCGGCTGGGACGCGGTGCTGGGCGAAAACGCCTTCCTGCGCGAGATGGTCAGCATCGGCGCCCGGGTGCGGATCGGCGACCGGTTTATGGCGCAGCCCGGCGCGCGGATCGGCAACGACGGCTTCTCCTATGTCACGCCCGAGGTCTCGGGGGCCGAGAACGTGCGCAAGACGCTGGGCGATCAGGGCGAGGCCAAGGCGCAGAGCTGGATTCGCATCCATTCGCTGGGCGCGGTGCGGATCGGCGACGATGTCGAGATCGGCGCCAATGCCACCATCGACAACGGCACCATCCGCGACACCCAGATCGGCGACGGCTGCAAGCTGGATAACCTAGTGCACATGGGCCACAACGTGCGCACCGGCCGCGACTGCCTGTTCGCCGGCCAGACCGGCATCTCCGGCTCGGTCGATATCGGCAACAACGTGGTGCTGGGCGGCCAGTGCGGCGTGGTCGACAATATCTTTATCGGCGACGGGGTGATCGCCGCCGGCGGCACCAAGATCCTGTCGAATGTGCCCGCCGGCCGGGTGCTGATGGGCTATCCCGCCGTCAAGATGGAAACCCATACCGAAATCTACAAGGCGCAGCGCCGGCTGCCGCGCCTGATGCGGGAAATAGACGCCCTGAAAAAGGCTGTTTCCAAACTGGGTTCGACCGAGTAAATCAGCCCCAACACAGCAGATCAGAGGCCCAAATGAGCATCCGCGACAAGGTCATTGCCATCATCGCCGAACAGGCCGTTCTGGAGCCCTCCGACGTGTCGGAGGACAGCACGCTGGAGGATCTGGGGATCGACAGCCTGGGTCTGGTCGAAAGCATCTTCGCCATCGAAGAGGAATTCGACATCTCGATCCCGTTCAACGCCAATGAGCCCTCCGAAAGCGATTTCAACATTTCCAATGTCGGCGCCATCATCGCCGGGATCGAAAAGCTCGTCGCCGAGCAGGCCTGAACCACACCGATCGGGGGGTGAAGCTATGAAACGGGTCGTCATCACCGGCGCGGGCACGATCAACTCGCTTGGTCATTCGGTCCCCGCGACGCTTGAGGCCATGCGGGAAGGCCGCTGCGGCATCGGCCCGCTGGAATTCCGCGATGTCGAACGGCTGGCGATCCAGATCGGCGGCCAGGTCCGCGGGTTCGAGGCCGAGGGCCGCTTCAACCGCCAGCAGATGTCGCTCTACGACCGGTTCACCCAGTTCACCCTGACCGCCGCGGAAGAGGCGATCGGCCAGGCCGGGATCGAGTTTCACGGCGAGCTGGCGGCGCGCGCCGGCGTGGTGCTGGGCACCGCCGGCGGCGGCGTCAGCACCTGGGACGACAATTACCGGTCGGTCTACGAGGACGGCAAGAACCGGGTGCATCCCTTCGTGGTGCCCAAGCTGATGAACAACGCGGCCGCCAGCCACGTGTCGATGGAATACAACCTCAAGGGGCCGTCGTTCACCGTCTCGACCGCCTGCGCCTCGTCGAACCACGCGATGGCGCTGGCCTTCCAGCTGGTGCGCTCGGGCGCGGCGCCGGCGATGGTCACCGGCGGGTCGGAAAGCATGCTGTGCTTCGGCGGCGTCAAGGCCTGGGAAGGGCTGCGGGTGATGTCCAAGGACGCCTGCCGCCCGTTCAGCGCCAACCGCAACGGCATGGTCCAGGGCGAGGGCGCCGGGGTCTTCGTCTTCGAGGAATACGAACACGCCCGCAAGCGTGGCGCCGAGATCCTGTGCGAGGTGATGGGCTTTGCCATGACCTCGGACGCCTCGGATATCGTGATGCCGTCGAAGCAGGGCGCGGCGCGGGCGATGGCCGGGGCGCTGGCCGATGCCGGTATCAGCCGCGACGAGGTCGGCTATATCAACGCCCATGGCACCGGCACCGCCGCCAACGACAAGACCGAATGCGCCGCCGTCGCCGATGTCTTCGGCCCGCATGCGGACAATCTGATGATCTCCTCGACCAAGTCGATGCACGGCCACCTGATCGGCGGCACCGGCGCGGTGGAGCTTCTGGCCTGCATCATGGCGCTGCGCGACGGGGTGATCGCGCCCACCATCGGCTATGAGGAGCCCGACCCCGAATGCGCGCTGGACGTGGTGCCGAACGAGGCGCGCGAGGCGCGGGTCGATGTGGCGCTGTCGAATGCCTTCGCCTTCGGCGGGCTCAACGCGGTGCTGGCGCTGCGCCGGATCTGAACGCGGGCGCAATCGCGGGACCGAACCCACAGGGCCGAAACGCAAACCGCCGGGCAAATCGCCCGGCGGTTTCTGTTCTGGGCTCTGGCAGATCCCGGCGGGGCCGGGCCCCGCGCAGGGCTTACTGGTTCTTGACCACGTCCACCTTGTCGTAGCCCGCGGTGAACCCCTTGAGCGACATCTTCAGCGTCACCACCTGATCCGGCGCCGGCGCCGGCACCAGCGACAGGGCCGCTTCCTTGCCGTTCTTGAAGGCGGCGATATCCTCGGCGGTCAGGCCGATCTGGGCGACGCAGCCATAGGGGTTGCAGAAGGAGTAGTTGTAGCGCTTGCCCGGGGCACCATCGACCGACAGCGACAGCTGCGCCGGCAGCAGGGTTTCCAGCGGCACGATCACGGTCGCACCGGCCACCGCCTGGCCCTTGCCCTCGATGCGGAACAGCGAAAACTCCGCCATCGGGTTGTTCTTGTCGTCATGCAGAACCTGCAGCAGCGAACAGGGGTCTTTCTCGGCCTCGGTCTTGATGCAGGCCAGATCCCAGTCGCCGCTCTTCTCCTTGGAATAGCGCTCTCCCAGCTGCGGGCTGCCATCGGCGGGCTTGCCCATGTCCAGAAGCTTGTCCGCGGCATTGCTCTGCGTGGCCGGGTCGGCGGCAGGCGTTGCGGCCCCGCTGTCCTGTGCGACGGCCGGCGCGGTCAGCGCGACCAAGGCCAGAACGGAGAAAGAGGTCAGGGTTTTCAACATGAAAATCTCTTCTTTGTGCTGTGGCTGCCTGGCGCCTGCTCTAGCACGGCGCTGCTGCGCTGTCAGGGCCAATCGGCAGGACCGCGCGGAAATGTTCCTAGACGGCGGGGGCGCCGCGGCGGCGAAACGCCCAAGGAAAAAAGGGGACCCGGAAGGCCCCCTTTTTGAACTGTTGTGTCTCCCCGTCGGACCGGCCGACTTAGTTATGCCCCAACGTTACGAAAGGCCTCGGCAACGGTCAACCGGAAACCCGAAAACCGGTGCCCGGGCTCCGGGCGACTGCCTATGTTTTGTGCATTGGCCCCGGCGGGCAAAATCCGCCGCCCACAGGGCCGGGCCCGCACGCGCCGCAGACGAGGCCGTCCGCCGATCTTGCCGCCGCCGGGCTGAGCGATTATCCCGGTCCAAGATCAAATCTCATGTACGATCCGGGCCCGACCCGGACAGGGGGCACGATGGACGGCAAGGTCTTTCTGGGCGGCGGCGGCGACACTTACGGCGAACAACAGGGGCTGGCGCTGAAATACGCCAACCGG
>JBFXGQ010000458.1:0-4263 GCA_050177915.1 Pseudodonghicola sp.
GGATCGGCCGCAGCCCCAGCTTCATCAGCTCGAACGCGGCGATCACGCCCGAGGCCCCTGCCCCGATCACCGCCACCCGTTCGCCGCGCATGTCACGCGGCAGGGTGCCCAGCCCCTCAGGATGGGTGATCCAGTCGTCATAGGCGAAGGGGAAATCGGGGCCGAAAGCGGTCACGTCGGGCATGGGGGATCTCCGGTCAGGGGGCGGGGTCACGAGGCAGGGTCAGACGATGCGGTTCACCAGATCCGCATTCCCGGCCCAGAGCAGGTCGAGGTTGCGGCTGAGGATATCGAGAACATTGGCCTCGTACCGCTGGGTCTCGCCCGCCCTATGGGCGGTGAGCACCACATTGGGCAGGCTCCAGAGCCGGGAATCCCCGGGCAGCGGCTCGGTCGCGGTGACGTCGAGTCCGGCGCCGGCGATCCGGCCGGCCTCCAGCGCCGCGATCAGCGCCGGCTCGTCAACGCAGCCGCCGCGCGCCACATTGATCAGATAGGCCTCGGGCTTCATCAGCGCCAGCGCCTCGGCATCGACGATATTGCGGGTCTCGGCGGTCAGCGGGCAGCTCAGCACCAGCACATCCGCCGCGGGGATCAGCGATTTCAGGTCGCGGAAGCCGTGCACCTCATCCGCAGCGCCGCGGCCGCGCGCGGGATCGCGGCGCACGCCGATCACCTTCATGTCAAAAGCCTTGGCCAGCCTGACGATGCGGTCGCCGATGGCGCCGGTGCCGACCACCACCATAGTCTTGCCTGGCAGCTCCTGCTCACGCTGCGCGGCGCCCATCGGCTGGCCGGGCCAGAGCCGTTGCGCCTGGTGGTCGCGCGCCAGCGCCAGCCGCCGGGTCAGCGACAGCAACAGCCCGAAGGCATGTTCGGACACCGCGTTCCTGTTCACCCCCTGCCCCGAGGCCAGCAGGATGCCGTGATCGCGGATCGCCTCCAGATCGTAATGGTTGGTGCCGGAGCTGATCGACTGGAGGTATTTCAGCCGGCTCGTCAGCGGCAGCAGATCGTTGCGCCACAGCCCCGAGACGACCAGGACATCGGCCCCGGGCAGCGCGTCGACCAGATCCTCACGCGTGGTGACCTGGGTGGTGCGGATGCCGCTGCCATAACTGTCGAACAGCGGTTGCAGCTGATAGGCGGGATGCGCGAACAGGATGTGCAGATCGGTCTTCGGCGGGAGGAGAGAGGTCGGGGTCATGCGGGTCCGTCTTGTGGCTCGGGGTCGGATGCGGACGCCGCCGGGACAGCGCCGCTCAGCGAAAGCGGGTGGCGGCGAAGGCGCCGAGGTCGAGATCCGGCGCGCGCCGCGCCACCAGATCGGCGACCAGCTTAGCCGTCATCGGGGCGGACACCAGCCCGATATGACCGTGGCCGAAGGCATGGATGACATCGACGCAGCCGCTGGCCGTCGCGATCACCGGCCGCCCGTCCGGGGTCGAGGGGCGATTGCCCTGCCAGCGCGCCACCTGCGGCGCGCCGCCCTCCCCGGCCAGCGCCGGCCAGGCCGTGCGCAGATGGCCCAGCAGGATATCGGCGCGGTGCCAGTCGGGCGGCGCATCGGCGCTGGCCAGCTCGACCTGACCCGAGGCGCGCAGCCCGCCGCGGGTCATCACATTGGCCATCCGGCCGTCCTGCGGCATCACCGGAATGCGCGGCGCGACGGCGGGATCGCGGATCTCGACGCAATAGCCACGCTCGCTTTCCAGCGGCACGCGGTCGCCGGCCGCCGCCGCCAGCGGCTTGGACCGGACGCCGCAGGCGATCACCGCGCCGTCGCAGGGGATATCCCCCGCCTCGGTCCGCACCGCGCGCAGCCGGCCGTCGCGGATGTCGAAGCCGGTGGCGCGGGTCTGGCGCAGCTCCGCCCCCCGCGCCCGCGCCCAGTCGACAAGGGCCGCGACATAGCCGCCGGGATCGGTGCAATGGCCGCCGTCGGTCACCAGGATGGCACAGGTGTAATGCGGCGACAGATCGGGAACCAGCCGGTGCAGCGCCCCGGCGTCGAGCTCCTGCATCGCCACGCCGTGGCGACGGCGCAGCTCCCAGCTCAGCCCATCGGCCAGAACCTCCTGCCGGTCGCGGAAGGCATAGATCAGCCCCTCCTGCCGGATCAGGTCGCTGCGCCCGATCGCGGCGGCCAGCCGCAGGTGGCGCTGCGGCGCCGCCTCCAGCAGCTGCGCCAGCGCCGCGGCGGTCCGTTCGACGCGGGCCCTTGTGGCGCCGGCGCGCAGAAAGCGCCACAGCCAGGGCGCCAGCCGCGGCAGATGGCGCCAGCGGATGGTCAGCGCGCCGGAAGGATCGAGCAGATATCCCGGCACCTTCTTCCACAACCCCGGCGCCGACATCGGAATGATCGAGGCCGGGCTGAGAAAGGCGCCGTTGCCGTGGCTGGCGGCCTGTTCGCCGCCCGGCCGGCCCGGTTCGATCAGGGTGATGCGATGCCCCTCGGCCAGCAGCCGCTGCGCCGTCGCCGCGCCGATGATGCCGGCGCCGATCACCACGATATGTTTCTGTTGCGCTGCTGCTGTCGTCATCCCCGTCCGGCTCCGGCGGTGTTGGTCCCGATGCGGCCGCGGCCTGTGCAAATCCTGGGCAGGCCCGGCATCCACCCCGCAGTTTCATTCATGCCAGAGCCGTGTATAGCTGCGAACTCTTGAAAACCTCACTCAGGAATGACTTTTCGTCATGTGAAAGGGGCCGGCGATGCGCAGATACCTTCCCTCGCTCTCGGCGCTGCAGGCCTTCGAGGCGGCCGGGCGGACCATGAGCTTCACCAAGGCGGCGGACGATCTGTCGATCACCCAGAGCGGGGTCAGCCGCCAGATCGGCAATCTGGAGGCCTTTCTGGGCACCCGCCTGTTCGAACGCATCGGCTCGCGCCTGGTGCTGACCGATGCCGGCACCGCCTATCTGCGCGAGGTGTCAAAGACGCTGGACCAGCTGGAACAGGCCTCGATCGACGCGGTGCGGGGGCGCCGGCTGGACGATGCGCTGATCGTCTGCGCCCATCCCACCCTGGCCTCGCGCTGGCTGGCGCCGCGGTTGCAGGGGTTCCTCAAGGCCAATCCGGGGGTGATGATCGAGGTGGTCACATCGACCGCCGACATCGACTTCGACAACAGCCGCATCGACATCGCCATCCTCAGGGGATCGGGATCGTGGCGCAACGCCCGCTCCTACGAGCTGTTCCGCGAGGAGCTGGTGGTGGTGGCCGCCCCCGCGCTGATCGCGCCCGGCACCGTGCTGAGCCGGCTGGATTTCGACGCCACGCCGACGCTGCAGAACGCCAGCCGCTCCGACCTCTGGCTGACCTGGCTGCGCGGCGCCGGCCTGCCGCATTCCGGCGCGATCCGCGGCCCGCGGCTGCCGCACAGCGAGATGCTGATCGCCGCCGCGGTGAACGGGCTGGGGCTGGCGGTGGTGCCGATGCAATATGTCGAGGCAGAGCTTGCACGCGGCGAGCTCTGGCTGCCCTTCGGCGCGCCGGTCGCGACCGAGGACAGCTATTGGATCGTCCATTCCGAGCGTCGCACGGACAGCGCCGCCGCGATGCAGTTCAAGTCCTGGCTGCAACGGCAGGCGCGCAGCGCCATCGGCGTCCGCAAGGCCCCCTGACCGGGCCGCGCGCGATCCCCCGGCAAGCCGCCACGCCCAAGGTGCTGTTTTCACAAGGCGATCCGAGTCCGTGCCCCGCGCCGCCGCGCCGCGGGACATTGCGTCGAACGAGCGCAGAAAATCGCTCTTCCGCGTGATTTTTTGCCTTGTTCTCCGGAGCTGATGACTGATAGACGGGTCGACGGAGACGTGGCCGAGTGGTCGAAGGCGCTCCCCTGCTAAGGGAGTAGGCCCGGAAGGGTCTCGTGGGTTCGAATCCCATCGTCTCCGCCACATACCATTGAAATTATTGGTAAATTTGACGCCACCACCAATCAACCCGCCCAAAAGCCCGCCAACATATTTGCGCTTGGACGCAACTTGGTGCGACAGGCGGGCACACCCTCCCCAAGAATGAACAAACTGGCTGCATTGGCTGACTTTCACCCCGGCGGCTCCGATTCCCGTGGTTCGGGTTTGCGCACCCACCCCTTGCGACATTCGCGACAACTGCGACACTGGGCGGATACCGGGGCAGAACACAAACCCAGAATTCCCGGGTTTGACGGCCAAAGCGCGAAATCCGCTTTGGTCCCGTCCAGATCGCCTCTACTTGCGACGACCGCGACAATTGCGACACGGCATAAACGACGAAAGCCC
>JBFXGQ010000459.1:0-4262 GCA_050177915.1 Pseudodonghicola sp.
GGCTCAGTCGCTGGGCAGATGCCAGGGGAACTGCGGCCCCGTGGGCGCATTGGCCCAGGATTGCAGCGTCTGGCCGCCGTCGATCAGCCAGTCGACCCCGGTGATATGGCGCGCCTCCTCCGAGGCGAGGAAGGCCACCGCGGCGGCGACATCCTCGGGCTGGCCGATGCGGCGCAGCGGGATGCGGTCGGCGAAGCGGCGCACGCCGGCGAGATAGCCGTCGCGGTCCGCCGCCGGCACCCCCAGCGGGGTTTCGATCACCCCGGGGCAGATCGCGTTGACCCGGATGCCGTAGCCCGCCGCATCCAGCGCGGCGCTGCGGGTCAGCCCGACCACCACATGTTTGCTGGCGATATAGCCCGGACTGGCCGAGAGCACGTCCCAGCCCGCCATCGAGGAGCCCATGTTGACGATGGCGCCGCCCCGGCCGCCGTCGATCATCGCGCGGAGCGCGGCGCGCAGCACCAGGAACATGCTGCGCAGGTTGGCGCGGATCACCCGGTCCCACTCCTCCGGCTCCAGTTCGAACACCGGGCGCAGCGGGCCGGAGATGCCGGCGTTGTTGAACACGCAGTCGAGCCCGTCGAAGGCGGCGACGGTCTGCGCCACTGCCGCTTCGGCGCCGGCGGCGTCGCTGACATCGGCCTCGATGGCGAGGGCGCCGTCGAGGGTTGCGGCAAGCTCGGCGGCGCGCGGGCCGTGCAGGTCGGCGATGGCGACGCGGGCGCCTTCGGCGGCGAAGCGCTGCGCGGCGGCCCAGCCGATGGAGCCGGCGCCGCCGGTGATCAGGACCGATTTGCCCGCGAACCGCTTCATGTCGTCTCTCCCTCCGGCGGGTAGTCGCGCCAGCTGTGGCGCGGGGTGAACCCCAGCGCGCGCCGGGCGCGGGCGCAGTCGATCAGGGCGGCGTGGCCGACAAGGCCGGCGCGCCCCGGCAGCGCGGCCCCGAAGGCCGCGGCGACCAGATCGCCGCTCGGCGTCTCGGCATAGCTGTCGGCGGCGCTGAGGTAGCAGCGCAGATGGCCCGCCCCGTTCCAGTCCAGCGCGGCGGCAAAGGCGGCGCCGGCATCGCGCGCGTCGAGATAGGCCCAGAGGTCGGCGGCGGCCGCCGGCGTGTCGCGCCGGGGCAGGATGTCGCGCGCGAAGCTTTCGGGCGTCTGGATCCAGGGCATCCGCAGGCTGATCGCCCGGAACGCGCCCTGGCGCACCATCGCCTCGATCAGCTCCTCTCCCAGCCATTTGGTGGTGCCGTAGATGTCCTGCGGCGCCACCGGGTGATCCTCGTCGATCGGCACCGCGCGCGGCACCGGCAGGCGCGGCGCGAAGGGATAGCCCAGCACGCTGAAGGAGGAGGCATAGAGCAGCAGCCCGACGCCGCAGATCCGGGCGGCCTCGGCCACCGCATAGACGGTCGCCATATTGACCCGATAGACCTCGGCCGGCGCGACGCCGAGCGGGCGGGGGATCGCGGCGCAATGGATGACCGCGTCCGCACCCCGCATCAGCTGGGCGGCGGTGCCGAGGTCGGCAAGATCCGCGCTCACCCGGTCCCAGCCGCCCGCGGGCTGGGGGGCGGCGTCGATCCCCAGCACATCGTGCCCGCCGGCCAGACAGGCCGCCGCGACATGCCGCCCCAGCAATCCGGCGGCGCCGGTCACCACCACCCTCATCCGCGTCCCTCCGCGTGAAATTACTAGCTTTGGAAACTATTCCCGGGCCGGGCGCAGATAAAGCCGGCGCCGGCGGCGGCGCAGGGGCCGCCGGTGGCAGCTTTGACAGCTGCCGGAAATTTAGTCAGCCCTGCCGCTTTTTTGGCCCTGCGGCGGCGGCGGAGCGTTTTGCCGGTGTTGTCCGGCGGGCCGATTTCTATTCTGATCGCAAAGCGTCCGTACGGCGAAGGGCATCAAGAGGCACCATGGCGATCTACGCATCCATCCACCACGTCACCCATTACACCTACGACCGGCCGGTCACGCTGGGCCCGCAGATCATCCGGCTGCGCCCGGCGCCGCATTCGCGCACGCGGGTGATCTCGCATGCGCTCAAGGTCACGCCGGCGGAGCATTTCGTCAATCACCAGCAGGACCCCTATGGCAACTGGCAGGCGCGGTTCGTGTTCCCCGAGCCGGTGACCGAATTCCGGATCGAGGTCGATCTGGTCGCCGATATGACGGTCTACAACCCCTTCGACTTCTTCGTCGAGGAGAGCGCGGAACTCTGGCCCTTCGACTATCCGGCCGACCTGAAGGACGATCTGGTGATCTACCGCACGCCGGAGCCCGAGGGCCCGCTGCTGGCGCAGTTCATCGGCGCGATCGACTTCAAGGAGACCCGGACGGTGGATTTCCTGGTGGCGCTGAACGCCCGGGTCGCCAACCACATCGACTATACCATCCGGATGGAGCCGGGGGTGCAGACCCCGGACGAGACGCTGCAGAAACGCTCGGGCTCGTGCCGCGATTCCAGCTGGCTGCTGGTGCAGGTGCTGCGGCATCTGGGCTTCGCCGCGCGCTTCGTCTCGGGTTACCTGATCCAGCTGAAGCCGGATCTTCAGGCGTTGGACGGCCCCTCGGGCACCGATCACGATTTCACCGACCTGCACGCCTGGGCCGAGGTCTTTATCCCCGGCGCCGGCTGGATCGGGCTGGACCCGACCTCCGGCCTCTTGACCGGCGAAAGCCATATCCCGCTGGCCGCCACGCCGCATTACCGCAACGCCGCCCCCATTGCCGGCGGCTTCTCGGCGGTGGGCACGCCGGAGGTGAGTTTCGATTTCGACATGCAGGTGAAGCGCGTGGCGGAGCATCCGCGCATCACCAAGCCCTTCTCGGACGAGGCCTGGGCGCGGCTGAACGCGCTCGGCCGCGAGGTCGACGCGGCGCTGAGCAAGGGCGACGTGCGGCTGACCATGGGGGGCGAGCCCACCTTTGTGTCGATCGACGATTTCGAAAGCGCCGAGTGGAACACCGCCGCCGTCGGGCCGCAGAAACGCGGGCTGGCGGACGAGCTGATCCGCCGGCTGCGCGACCGTTTCGCGCCGGGCGGCTTCCTGCATTACGGTCAGGGCAAGTGGTACCCGGGCGAAAGCCTGCCGCGCTGGACCTTCTCGCTCTACTGGCGGCGCGACGGCAAGCCGGTGTGGAAGAACCCCGAGCTGATCGCGCGGGAGACCGTGCCGGCGCCGGCGACGGCCGCGGATGCCGGTGCCTTCATGGCGAAATTCGCCGAAAACCTCGGGGTAGAGCCGGATTGCGCCCAGCCGGCCTATGAGGATCCGGGCGAATGGATCCTGAAGGAGGCGATGCTGCCGCCGAACGTCACGCCGGAGAATTCCAAGCTGAAGAACCCCGAGGATCGCGCCCGCTTTGCCCGGGTGTTCGAACGCGGGCTGACCGAACCGGCGGGCTATGTGCTGCCGATCCAGGCCTGGCAGTCGCGCGCCTCCGGCCGGCGCTGGCGGTCCGAGATGTGGCGCGGCCGGCGCGGGCATCTGTTCCTGATCCCCGGCGACAGCCCGGTGGGGTTCCGGCTGCCGCTGGGCGCGCTGCCGTTTGTGCCGCCTTCGGCCTATCCCTATTCCTACCCGGCCGATCCGACGGTGGAGCGCACGGCGCTGCCCGACTTCCATGCCGAACTGGCCGACCGGCGCCGCCACATCCAGGCGGAGATCGACCGGCTCGCCGCCGAGGAGGCCGCCCGCGCGGCGCAGGAGGCGGCCGAGCGGGCCGAGTTCCTGCCCGACGTCAGCCCCGGCCATGCCCAGCCGGTGAGCGAGGCGCGCCAGGCCGAGACTGAGGCGCGCCAGAAGATCGTGGCGCAGGGGGTGGACCCGGAGAGCGGCGCGGTGCGCACCGCCATCGCCATCGAGCCGCGCGACGGTCGGCTGTGCCTGTTCATGCCGCCCTGCGAGACGCTGGAGGATTACCTCGACCTGCTGGCCACCGCCGAGGTGACGGCGGCAGAGCTGGGTCTGCCGATCCATATCGAAGGCTACGCGCCGCCGCACGATCCGCGCCTCAACGTGATCCGCGTCGCCCCCGATCCCGGTGTGATCGAGGTCAACATCCATCCCGCCCACAGCTGGGAGGATTGCGTCGCCATCACCGAGGCGATCTATGAGGAGGCGCGCCAGTCGCGGCTGGGCGCCGACAAGTTCATGATCGACGGCCGCCACACCGGCACCGGCGGCGGCAACCATGTGGTGGTGGGTGGCGAGACCCCGAACGACAGCCCGTTCCTGCGCCGGCCCGATCTGCTCAAGT
>JBFXGQ010000460.1:0-4252 GCA_050177915.1 Pseudodonghicola sp.
GTGCTGGACCATCCGCTCGCCGCAGGCCGAGGCAGAGGCGCGGCAGCGCGCCGACAACATCACCTCGAAGGGTACGCCGCCGCGATCCCGGCTTGAACAGGGCGGGTCCGACCACAGATAGGGGAGGGACCGGAGGGAAGATGGATCAGGCACAGATCGAAATTCAGGTTCTGCCGTCGCTGGCGCAGATCGACGCCGCCGACTGGGATGCCTGCGCCTGTCCCGAGGCCGCCGACGGCGGCCGCCCCTGCGATCCCTTCACCACCCATCGGTTCCTCAAGGCGCTGGAGGACAGCGGCTCGGTCGGGCGCGGCACCGGCTGGCAGCCGCAGTATCTGACCGCCTGGCTGGACGGCCAGCTGATCGCGGTGGCGCCGATGTACGCCAAGTCGCACAGCCAGGGCGAATATATCTTCGATCACAGCTGGGCGCATGCCTTTGAGCGCGCCGGCGGGCGCTATTACCCCAAGCTGCAGATCGCGGTGCCCTTCACGCCGGCGACCGGCCGGCGGCTGCTGACCCGGCCTGGCTATGAGGAGATCGGCCAGTCGGCGCTGGTGCAGGGCGCGGTGCAGCTGGCCGACGCCAACAACATCTCCTCGCTGCACATCACCTTCTGCACCGAGGCGGAGGCCGAGACGGGCGCGGCGATGGGGCTGATGGCGCGGGCCAGCCAGCAGTTTCACTGGCTGAACGACGGCTACGCCGATTTCAATGCCTTTCTGACCGATCTGTCGTCGCGCAAGCGCAAGAACATCCGCAAGGAACGCCAGCAGGCCAACGACTTCGGCAGCACCATCCAGATGTTCACCGGCGACGATCTGCGGCCTGAGCATTGGGACGCCTTCTGGCGGTTCTACCAGGACACCGGCGCGCGCAAATGGGGCTCTCCCTATCTCACCCGCGCCTTCTTCGATCTGGCGCAGGAGCGGCTGCGCGACGATATCGCGCTGGTGCTGGCCGAACGCGACGGGCGCTGGGTGGCGGGCGCGCTGAACTTCATCGGGCGCGAGACGCTCTATGGCCGCTACTGGGGCTGTATCGAACATCACCCCTGCCTGCATTTCGAACTGTGCTATTATCGCGCCATCGACTTCGCCATCGCCCATGGGCTGGGCCGGGTCGAGGCCGGGGCGCAGGGCGAACACAAGCTGGCGCGCGGCTATCTGCCGACCCAGACCCATAGCCTGCATTGGATCGCCGATCCCGGCTTTGCCGATGCGGTGGCGCGGTTTCTGGAGGCGGAGCGCGCGGCGGTGGCCGAGGAGATGGACATTCTCACCGACTACGGCCCGTTCAAGAAGATCCAAGTGGAGGAACAGGAATGAGCGAGACACTGTCGGAAGAGGCACGCAACCTGTTGCTGCGCCCGCTGCTGGACAACGGCTGGCATGCGGTCAAGGGGCGCGATGCCATCGCCAAGACCTATGTGTTCGACAATTTCGTCGAAGCCTTCGGCTGGATGACCCGGGTGGCGATCTGGGCGGAGAAATGGGACCACCACCCTGACTGGCACAATGTCTACAAGACCGTCGAGGTGGAGCTGACCACCCATGACATCGGCGGGCTCAGCGCGCTGGACGCGAAGCTCGCCCGCAAGATGGACAGCCTGCTGTGACGGGCAGCCGGCCGGGCTGCGTCTTCCCGGCCGGTCCCGTCGGGCTCACATCGCGGCCAGCAGGCCCTCGCCGGCAGAGGTCTCGCACTGGCCGGCGTTCTCCTCGAGGTTCAGCACGGTGACGGTACCGTCCTCGACCAGCATGGCATAGCGGCTGGAGCGCGCCATCAGCCCGGCCGGGGGCGCGTCGAAGTTCATGCCGATGGCGGTGGTGAAGGTGCTCTGGGCGTCGGACAGCATGGTGATGCCGGCCGCGGTGGCGCCGGTCGCCTCGCCCCAGGCCTTCATCACGAAGGGGTCGTTGACCGAGATGCAGACGATCTCGTCCACGCCCTTGTCGTCGAACTGCGCCTTGGTGCGGATGAAGCTGGGCACATGCGCCGAATGGCAGGTCGGGGTAAAGGCGCCGGGCACGGCGAAGATCACCACCTTGCGCCCCTTGGTGAGGTCGGAGATCGTCACCGCCTCGGGGCCGTTGGCGCCGAGGCGGATCAATGTTGCGTCGGGCAGCTTGTCGCCGGGTTTGATGGTCATGGGTGTTCCTTTCTCAAGCGATTGTGTTTCGCCTGCCGGTGAATGTAGTGTCCCGGCGGAAAAGGGAAATGACCAATGTTTTCGGGAGGGTCGCAGATGGGCGATGTCATGAGCCATATCGTCGTAATCGGGGCCGGGCAGGCCGGTGCCGCGCTGGTGGCGAAGCTGCGCAAGGATGGCTTCGACGGTCAGATCACCCTGATCGGCGCCGAGCCGGTGCCGCCCTATCAGCGGCCGCCGCTGTCCAAGGCCTATCTGCTGGGCGACATGGCGCTGGAGCGGCTGTTCCTGCGCCCCGAGAGCTTTTATGCCGATCAGAACATCGCCCTGAAGCTGGGCCAGCCGGTCACGGCCATCGACCCCGCGGCCAGGGCGGTGACCGTCGGCGCTGAGGTGATCGGCTATGATGCGCTGGCGCTGACCACCGGATCGGACCCGCGGCTGTTGCCGGCGGCGATCGGCGGCGATCTGGGCGGCGTCTTTGCGGTGCGCACGCTGAAGGACGTCGATGCCATGGCGCCCGCCGTGGTCGAGGGCGCGCGCGCCCTGATCGTCGGCGGCGGCTATATCGGGCTGGAGGCGGCGGCGGTCTGCGCCAAGCGCGGCGTCGCGGTCACCCTGGTCGAGATGGCCGAGCGTATCCTGCAACGGGTCGCCGCGCCCGAGACCAGCGACTATTTCCGCGCGCTGCACCGGTCGCACGGCGTCGATATCCGCGAGGGTGTCGGGCTGACCCGGCTGACCGGCAGCGATGGCCGGGTCACCGGTGCCGTGCTGTCGGATGGCAGCGAACTGGCGGTGGATTTCGTCATCGTCGGCGTCGGCATCGCGCCGGCCACCGCGCTGGCCGAGGCCGCCGGGCTGGAGATCGACAACGGCATCAAGGTGGACGGGCTGGGCCGCACCTCGGACCCGCATATCTGGGCGGCGGGGGATTGCGCCAGCTTCCCCTACCGGGGCGGCCGGCTGCGGCTGGAGAGCGTGCCCAATGCCATCGACCAGGCCGAATGCGTCGCCGGCAACATGCTGGGGGCGGCGGTGGACTATGTGCCCAAGCCCTGGTTCTGGTCGGATCAATACGACGTGAAACTGCAGATCGCCGGGCTGAATGCCGGCTACGATCGCATCGTCAGCCGCAAGGGTGAGGGGCTGAGCGCCTCGTTCTGGTACTTCAAGGGCGACCGGCTGCTGGCGGTGGACGCGATGAACGACCCGCGCGCCTATATGGTCGGCAAGCGGTTGATCGACGCCGGCAAGACTGCCGATCCGGCGCAGGTGGGCGATCCGTCGTTCGATCTGAAAGGGCTGATGCGGGCGTGAGGATCATCGCGGGACAGTTCCGGGGCCGCGCGCTCGCCTCGGTCGGCAAGGGGGATGCGGGCGCGCATCTGCGCCCCACCACCGACCGGGTGCGCGAGAGCCTGTTTTCGGTGCTGACCCATTACGGGGTGATCCCCGGGGCGCGGGTGCTCGACCTCTTCGCCGGCACCGGCGCGCTGGGGCTTGAGGCGTTGTCGCGCGGGGCGGACCACGTCAGCTTCGTCGAAAACGGCCGGGTGGCGCAGGGGCTGATCGGCAAGAATATCGAGATCACCCGCAGCGTCGCCGCCACCCGCCTGATCCGCCGCGACGCCGCCCGGCTGGGCGCCTGCGACGCGGCGCCCTTCGATCTGGTGTTCCTCGATCCGCCCTATGGCAAGGGCATGGGCGAGCGGGCGCTCGAGGTCGCGCGGGTCGGCGGCTGGCTGGCCCCCGGCGCATTGGTGGTCTGGGAGGAGAACGCGCCGACGGAGCCGCCCGAGGGCTTCACCCTGCTGGAGCGGCGCAAATACGGCGATACCCATGTGACGCTGCTGGAGGCTGATGGGGAAGGTTCCGGGAGCGCCTGACAGGGCGAGCGGGTTGGGGGCCTTAGGGTGAGGGTCTTCCCGACAATCTCTCCCTCACTGCGACACGCCCCGATCCCGCCCGAATGTGCATGTATGGATGCCCCCTTTGGTGCAAGTGATTTTTGAACGGCGCGAGCGTGTGATCGGGTGCGGTCATGTATCAGGCCTCTGTGTGCGGCACTGATGTGACCGCGGCCGGTATGGCGATGCG
>JBFXGQ010000461.1:0-4251 GCA_050177915.1 Pseudodonghicola sp.
TGGCGCGAACTGGCCGAAAGCTTCGTCCGCGACGCCCGCTTTCCGGGCGCGCTGTCGGTGCCGAAATGGCCGGGGCGGGCGCTGTTCGTCTTCGCGCTCGGCGCCTTCGCGGCGCGGCTGCTGCATCTTTTCTGGGTCGATCTGCGGGCGGCGCTGGCCGGCCGGGACGCACCCGACCGGCTGTGAGCGCCGGCTAACCCAACAGGGATTTCCTCATGGATCCGACCACGATCGGCCTTGTGGCCTTTGCCGTCGTCCTCGGCCTGCTGGCCATCCGCATTCCCATCGCCTTCGCGCTCGGCGCGGTGGCGGTGGGCGCGACCTTCCTGATCTTCGCCTTCCGCACCGGACATTTCATGCCCGAACGGGCGATCCGGGCCACGGTGTCGCTGGTGTTCAGCAACAGTTTCGATCTGGTCCACAGCTATGATCTGTCGATGATCCCGCTGTTCATCGCACTGGGTCATGTCGCCTGGCGCGCCGGCATCACCACCGAGATCTATGCCGCCGCCCGGGTCTGGCTGGCGCGGGTGCCGGGCGGCGTCGCCATCGCTTCGGTGGCGGGTTGCGGCGGCTTCTCGGCGATCTCGGGCTCCTCGATCGCCTGCGCCTCGACCATGGGGCGGATCTGCACGCCCGAGATGCTGCGGCTGGGCTATGACAACCGGCTGGCCACCGCCTGCGTCGCCGCCGGCGGCACGCTGGGCTCGCTGATCCCGCCCTCGGTGCTGTTCATCATCTACGGCATCTTCACCGAAACCTCGATCAGCCAGCTGTTCCTGGCCGGCGTGGTGCCGGGGCTGCTGTCGCTGGCGGGCTATGTGGCGGTGATCTGGATCTGGACCCTGCGCAGCCCCGCCATCGCGCCGGTGCCGGACGAGGTTCTGCCGATGCGCGACAAGCTGCGGGTGGTGGCACAGGCCTGGCCGGCGCTGCTGCTGTTCGTGCTGATCGTCGGCGGCATCTATGGCGGGCTGTTTACCGCGACCGAGGCGGCGGCGCTGTCGCTGCTGATCGCCACCGGCGTCGGCCTGGCGCGGCGCCGCTTCGGGCTGCGCGACATCGTCCCGATGCTGCGCGAGACCGCCGTCAATACCGCCGCGATCTTCCTGATCGCCGCCTGTGCCAAGATCTTCGTGGCCTTCATCGCGCTGACCGGGGTGTCGGGCGGTCTGGTCACCGCGGTGGGCGAGGCCGGGCTGTCGCAGGGGATGTTCCTGCTGCTGGTGGTGCTGGTCTACCTGCTGCTGGGCATGTTTCTGGACCCCATCGGCATCATGGTGCTGACCTTGCCGCTGATGGTGCCGATGGTGGAGAGCTACGGGCTGAACCTGATCTGGTTCGGCGTCGTCACCGTCAAGCTGCTGGAGATCGGGCTGATCACGCCGCCGGTGGGGCTGAATGTCTTCGTGCTGGCCGGGGTGCTGGACGAACACGTCCCGATCGGCCGGATCTTCGTCGGGCTGATCCGCTTTCTGGCGATGGATCTGGTGGTGCTGGCGCTGATCGTCTGCATTCCGGCGCTGTCGCTCTACGTGCCGGCGACGATGTTCTAGCGCCGTGCTAGTCCTGCTCCGCCGGCACCCGGACATGGGCAAAGGCCGCGACCACCAGAGGGTCGAGGCCGGCGCCGCCCGCCGCCATCTGCCGGGCCAGCTGCGCCCGCATCCGCGGCTCCCAGAAATCGTTGAGATGGTCGGCGACCAGCTGCGCCTGATCCTGCCCCGGCTGGGACTTGAAGAAGGTGGCGATCTGGTTCGCCATCATGGCCAGTTTCTCAGGCGACATCGCAGGCTCCGGTCTGAATGCGGTGGGGATGGGAATAGAGGTCGAAGCCGCCGCCACGGGCGAAGGCGGCGAGCGTCAGGCCGGCCTCCTTGGCCAGGGTGACGGCCAGCGCGGTGGGGGCGGAGACGGCGATCAGCACCGGGCAGCCGGCCATCACCGTCTTTTGCACCATCTCGACCGAGACGCGCGAGGTGATGACGAAGGCGCCCGTGCGCGGGTTCTCGCCCTGCCGCGCCAGCGCGCCGATCAGCTTGTCGAGCGCGTTGTGCCGCCCCACATCCTCCCGCGCGCAGGCGATGCCGGCGCCGGGGCGCAGCAGGCCGGCGGCATGGGCGGCATGGGTGCGGTCGTGCAGCGGCTGGAAGTCGCGCAGCGCCTCGGTGGCCCGGGCCACGTCCTGCCGCGTCAGCACCGCGCCGCCCGTGAGCCGCGGCAGCGGCCGGATCGCCTGGTCGATGCTGTCGATGCCGCACAGCCCGCAGCCCACCGGCCCGGCCATGCTGCGCCGCCGGGCGGCCAGCGCCTGCGACCGGTCGCGGCTGAGCCAGAACCGCGCCTCGATCCCGCGGGGATGTTCGGCGATCTCCAGCTCGGCGATCTGATCGGGGCTGTCGACGAACCCCTCGGTCAGCGCGAAGCCGGTGGCGAAATCCTCCAGATCCTGCGGGCTCGCCATCATCACCGCCTGGGTGGAGCCGTCGAAGACCATGGCGACCGGCACCTCCTCGGGCAGGGCACGGGTCACCGCCCGCGCGCCGTCGCGCTGCACCGACAGCCCGGTGGCGCCGGAGGCGGGCGGGCGCATCATCGCTATTCCGCCGCCGGCAGGATGCGGCGCGCGCGCTCGGCCTGCGCGGCGTAATCCGCCTGCCAGTCGCTGGGCCCGTTCGACAGGCCGACCTGCACCGCCGTCACCTTGTATTCCGGGCAGTTGGTGGCCCAGTCGGAATAGTCGGTGGTGATCACATTGGCCTGGGTGTCGGGGTGGTGGAAGGTGGTATAGACCACGCCCGGGCTGACCCGGTCGGTGATCTTGGCGCGCAGCGTGGTGTCGCCCGAACGCGAGGCCAGCCGCACCCAGTCGCCGTCCTTCACGCCGCGCACCTCGGCATCGTGCGGGTGGATCTCCAGCACGTCCTGATCGTGCCAGACCACATTCTCGGTCCGCCGGGTCTGGGCGCCGACGTTATACTGGCTGAGGATGCGGCCCGTGGTCAGCAGCAGCGGGAAACGCGGCCCGGTCTTTTCGTCGGTGGCGACATATTCGGTGATCATCAGCCGACCCTTGCCGCGCACGAATCCGTCGACATGCATCAGCGGCGTGCCCTCGGGGTGCGCCTCGTTGCAGGGCCACTGGACCGAGCCCTTTTCCTCCAGCAGATCGTAGGTGACGCCGGCGAAACTGGGCGTGGTCGCCGCGATCTCCGCCATGATCTGGGACGGGTGGGTATAGTGCCAGTCCGCACCCATCGCATTGGCCAGCATCTGGGTCACCTCCCAGTCGGCATAGCCGTTCTTCGGCGCCATCACCCGGCGCACCCGGTTGATCCGGCGTTCGGCATTGGTGAAGGTGCCGTCTTTCTCAAGGAAGGAGGAACCGGGCAGGAACACATGGGCGTAATTCGCCGTCTCGTTCAGGAACAGGTCATGGACGATGACGCAGTCCATCGCCCTGAGCCCGGCGGCCACATGTTTGGTGTCCGGGTCCGATTGCAGGATATCCTCGCCCTGACAATAAAGTCCGCGGAAGCTGCCATCGACGGCGGCATCCAGCATGTTGGGGATGCGCAGACCCGGCTCCGGGTCGATCTCCACCCCCCAGGCGTCCTCGAAGATCTTGCGCACCTCGGGCAACTTGACATGGCGATAACCCGGCAGCTCATGCGGGAAGGAACCCATGTCGCAGCTGCCCTGCACGTTGTTCTGGCCGCGCAGCGGGTTCACGCCGACGCCGGGCCGGCCCATGTTGCCGGTCAGCATGGCGAGATTGGCGATGCCCATCACGGTGGTGGAACCCTGGCTGTGCTCGGTCACCCCCAGCCCGTAGTAGATCGCGCCGTTGCCGCCGGTGGCATAGAGCCGGGCGGCCGCCCGCAGCGCCTCGGCCGGGACGCCGGTCAGCATCTCGGTCGCCTCGGGGCTGTGGCGCGGGGTGGAGACGAAATCGGCGTAATCCTGGAATTCCTCCCAGTCGCAGCGGTCGCGCAGGAAGGCCTCGTCATAAAGCTTTTCGGTGACGATCACATGGGCCAGCGCGGTGACCACGGCGACATTGGTGCCCGGGCGCAGCGCCAGGTGATGCGCCGCCGCGATATGCGGCGATTTCACCAGATCGGTGCGGCGCGGGTCGACCACGATCAGCTTCGCGCCCTGCCGCAGCCGCTTCTTCAGCCGGCTGCCGAACACCGGGTGGGCATCGGTCGGGTTGGCGCCGATGACGACGACCACGTCGGACTGTTCGAT
>JBFXGQ010000462.1:0-4251 GCA_050177915.1 Pseudodonghicola sp.
GCTGCGGGCCGCTGGCGAGGTGGTGATGGGCTCGACCTACACCGGTCGCCTGTTCTCGGTGATCGAGGACCAGCACCAGCCGGTCGCCATGCTGTGGGACTGGCAGGTGTTCGACTTTGACGGCTGGATCATCCCCGCCGGCCTGCCCGCCGACCGTCTGGCCCGGGTGAAGGACTTCGTCAAATTCGCCACCGACACCCAGCGTCTGGCCGATCAGGCGAAATACATCTCCTACGGCCCGGCCCGCGCCTCGTCGCAGCCGCTGGTGGGCAAGCATGCCGACCTGGACATCGAGATGGGTCCGCATATGCCGACCAACCCGGCCAACCAGAAGAACTTCCTGGTCAACAACATCGAATGGTGGGCCGACAATCAGGACGACGTGGAAGCCCGCTTCCAGGCCTGGCTGGTCCAGTAATCCGCTGTGCGCGGGGGGCGGGCTGACCGCCCCCCGCCTTTGCTGGTGCCCGGCCGGGCGTCCGCAGGCAGAAATCCCGTCGTGGAGGGCAAGAAATGACCGACAGCGCCGCCCCCGGCCCGATGTTGACCGCCGATGGCACCCCCCTGAAACGCAGCCTGAACCGCGCCCTGCGCCTGCAGAAGCTGCGGGCGCTGGCGCTGATCGCGCCGCTGCTGATCTTCGTGCTGATCACCTTTCTCGCGCCGATCGCCGACATGCTGTTCCGTTCGGTCGAAAACGACATCGTGGCCGACACGCTGCCCGAAACCGTGGTGGCGCTGCGCAGCTGGGACATCGACAGCCCGGAGCCGCCGGCCGAGGCGGTCTTCAACGGCTTCTACATCGACATGGTGCTGGCCGAGGAGAAGAAGGAGCACACCAGGCTGGGCACCCGGCTGAACTACGAACAGCCCGGCTTCTCCTCGCTGTTCCGCAAGATCGGCCGCGGCGTCGGCAAGTTCGACACCGATGTCTATACCAAGCAATTCGTCGCGCTGGACGCCGGCTGGAAGGACCCCGCCACCTGGGCCGCGATGATGCAGGACCAGGCCAACCGCGCGGCGCTGCCGCTGACCGCCCGGACCTGGGATCGCTGGGCCGCCTATCTGCGGGACAGGGGCGACGACCCGGCCAAGAAGAAACTGGGCGATTTTCTGTTCACCGCGCTCTATCTCGATCTTATCGCCGGTCAGGGCAAGTCGGCCGCCGATCCGCGGCTGGCCGCCGCCGCGGCGGCCGCGCCGGGTTTCGAGACGGTCGATATCCGCGCCGAATTCGGCAAGGCCGACCCCGCCTGGCTGGAGCCCGCGACCTGGCAGACCATCAAGATCTTCTCGTCGCGCTACACCAACGGCTATTTCCTCAATGCCGTCGACCTCAAGAAGGGCCCCGACGGGATCGAGGCGCGGCCGGAGAACCAGCAGATCTATCTGATGCTGTTCAAGCGCACGATCTTCATGTCGGTGGTGATCACCCTGTCGTGCATCCTGCTGGGCTATCCGGTGGCCTGGATCCTGGCCAACCTGCCGTCGCGCACCGCCAACCTGCTGATGATCCTGGTGCTGCTGCCGTTCTGGACCTCGCTGCTGGTGCGGACCTCGGCCTGGAAGGTGATGCTGCAACAGCAAGGCGTGATCAACGACACGCTGGTCTGGCTGGGGCTGGTGGCCGACGATTCACGGCTGGTGATGATCAACAACCAGTTCGGCACCATCGTCGCGATGACCCATATCCTGCTGCCCTTCATGATCCTGCCACTCTATTCGGTGATGCAGACCATCAAGCCGACCTACCTGCGCGCCGCCAAGTCGCTGGGCGCCACCAACTGGACGGCATTCTGGCGGGTCTATTTCCCGCAGTCGGTGCCGGGGATCGGCGCCGGCTCGGTGCTCGTCTTCATCCTGTCGATCGGCTATTACATCACGCCCGAGATCGTCGGCGGTACCACCGGCACCTTCATCTCGAACCGGATCGCCTATCACATCTCCTCCTCGCTGAACTGGGGGCTGGGGGCGGCGCTGGGTTCGATCCTGCTGGGCGTCGTGCTGCTGCTCTACTGGGTCTACGACCGGATCGTCGGCATCGACAACGTCAAGCTGGGATGACCTGCATGCGCACCGAAAGGCATTCCGCCCGCTCCGACACCGCGCAATCCGAAAGGGAGGCCGAGCCGTGGCTGCACTGACCCCGATTTCCCGCACCCCCACCCGCTTCTACCTGCCGGTGGTGACCGCCGCCGGCGCGCTGGCGGGGCTCTTCGTCGGCACCGCCCAGGGCAGCGGCTTTCTGGGCATCCTCGCCGGCGCCGGGCTGATGGCGCTGCTGGCGCTGCTGGCAACGCAGGTGGTGCAGAACGAAAAGGCGATGCGCTGGGCCACCGTGGCGATCTTCGTCCCGGGCGGCTGGGCGCTGGGCGGGCTGCCCGGCGCCATCCTCGGCATCGGCATCGGCTGGTTCTTCGGCTGGTTCACCTACTGGCTCTACGAAGGCCGCTACCGCGCCCGTCTGGCGCCCTATCTGACCCCGGGACAGGTGCTGTGGCACTATGCCTTCCGGGTGATCTGCGGCGCCATCCTGGTGTTCCTGATCACGCCGATCCTGGTGGTGATGCCGCTCAGCTTCAACGCCGAGGATTTCTTTACCTTCACCCCCGAGATGCTGCGGCTGGACCCGGCGGGCTATTCGCTGAAACACTACCGCGATTTCTTCACCAACAGCGACTGGCAGCAGGCGCTGAAGAATTCGGTGATGATCGCGCCGGTGGCGACGCTGCTGTCGGTCAGCTTCGGCACGCTCGCCGCGATCGGCCTCAGCTCGGAGCACGTGCCGTTCCGCCGGACCATCATGGCGATCCTGATCTCGCCGATGATCGTACCGCTGATCATCTCGGCGGCGGGGATGTATTTCTTCTATTCCCGCATCGGGCTGCAGGGCACCTATTTCGGCGTGGTGCTGGCCCATGCGGCACTGGGCATTCCCTTCGTCATCATCACCGTGACCGCGACGCTGGTGGGCTTCGACCGCTCGCTGACCCGGGCGGCGGCCAATATGGGCGCCGATCCGGTCACCACCTTCTTCCGGGTGCAGATGCCGCTGATCATGCCCGGGGTGATCTCCGGAGGGCTCTTCGCCTTCATCACCTCGTTCGACGAGGTGGTGGTGGTGCTCTTCGTCGGCTCCGCCGGGCAGAAGACGCTGCCCTGGCAGATGTTCATCGGCCTGCGCGAACAGATCAGCCCGACGATCCTGGCGGTCGCGACGATCCTGGTCGGGATCTCGATCTGCCTGCTGACCACGCTGGAACTGTTGCGGCGCCGCTCCGAACGGCTGCGCGGCATGAGCCCGGGCTGAGCCTGGGACCCTGACCGAAAACGGGGGGCGCGTGCCCCCCGATCCTTTCCCCGGTCTTTTTCTGGCCTTAAATATCCTCGCCGAAGGCATGCGCCCCGTCAGGGGCGCGTTTCGGGGCGCGCGCCTCAGCGCAGCCGCTTGAGCAGATCCAGCGACGGGTAGCCATCCGGCAGCAGCCCGTTGGCCACCTGATAGGCGCGCACCGCCTCCACCGTCAGCGGGCCGATGCGGCCGTCGACCTTGCGGGTGTCGAAGCCGGCATGGGTCAGCCGCCGCTGCAGCTCCATCCGCTCGTCGAAGCTCAGCGCGCGGTCCTCGCGCGGCCAGCCGCTGCGGATCGGGCCGGCACCGCGGATGCGGTCGGCCAGATGGCCCACCCCGATCACATAAGCATCGGCCGAGTTGTAGCGTTCGATCACCGCGAAATTGTCGAACACCAGGAAGGCGGCGCCGCGGCCGCCGGCGGGCAGCAGGATCGCCGCCTTGCCATAGTCGCGCACCGGCGCGCCGTTCAGCCCGACGACCCCCAGCCGCGCCCAGTCCGACGGCGCCCTGGTGATCTTGCGCTGCGCCAGGGTGTAATCGAAGCCCTTGGGCAGCTTCACCTCGACGCCCCAGGGCTGGCCCTTGGTCCAGCCGAAATGCGCCAGATAGGCGGCGGTCGAGGCCAGCGCGTCGCTGGGATCGTCCGACCAGATGTCGCGCCGCCCGTCGCCGGTGAAATCCACCGCATGCTCAAGGAAGGAGGAGGGCATGAACTGCGTATGGCCCATGGCCCCGGCCCAGCTGCAGGTCATCTTCTCGGGCGTGATGTCGCCGGCCTGCAGGATCGCCAGCGCGTCGATCAGCTGTTCCTCGAAGAAATCGGCGCGGCGGCCTCATAGGCGAGGGTGGCCAGCGAGCGGATCACGCTGCTCTTGCCGCGGAAGGTGCCATAGGCG
>JBFXGQ010000463.1:0-4243 GCA_050177915.1 Pseudodonghicola sp.
TATGATGACGACATCCATGACTGTTTCCCGTTGCATCGCTCAGTGGACCGGCCGCAGGAAGATCACCCCCTGCTCGACCTTGACCGGATAGCAGTGCAGCGGCACGGTGCATGGGGCTCCCACCGCACGGCCACTCCTGATGTCGAACGTACCCTCGTGCAGCGGACACTCGATGAGACAGGAGTCAACCACCATGCCCAGCGACAGGTCCGCGTCTCCGTGCGTGCACGTGCCGTCCGTGGCGAAGATGTCCCCGCCGAGGTTGTAAAGGCACACCCGCTTGCCGTCGAACTCCACCGAATGCGTGTCGTCTTCGTCGATATCGGAGACGTTGCCGACCTTGATCCATTCATCTTCCATAATGACTCCCATTTGTTCCTGTGCCTTACGCCGCCTCGGACGTCATCACGTCGATGTAGTGATTCTCCATGTGGTACAGAGCCTCCTCCAGCGGAGACATCGGACCGGGCTTGAAGAACTCCGAGCCTGCGCTGTTCTGCATGCCCTCCACCATCACGGCATCCTCGGCGATGATTTGGCGCACGAAGCCGACATATTTCTCCATCTCCTCGTCGTAGTTCGGGATCGAGAAGGCGCCTTCGGGGAACAGCAGGTAGCAGATGACCCGGGTCTCGGTGGGGGAGATCGGCCAGATATGCCACATGCGAACGCTGTCGGCGCGCATCGACAGGTTCAGGTTGGGATAGATACCCGCCTTGCAGGCAATGCCACTGGGCTTGTCCTGCGCCCAGGGCAGGGTCGGGAAGACCTGATCACCGGACGTCGAGTGGGGCCGGGCCTCGTACTGGGTATGCCATCCGCCGTTTCCCAGGAGATTGAAGCGCACCTGCTCGCCCTTGACGAAGCCGCCGAAGGTTCCCTTGTGGATGACGCCGACGTGGTAGATGTCGATCAAGTTCTCGACCAGGAATTTCCAATTGCACTTGACGTCGATCTCGACCTTCTGGGCAAGCCTGCAATGGTCGGTCTGGAACCACCACAGCGGCTGCTCGAACGGTGCGATGTAGTCCTCGAAGGACATCGGCTCATCGCTGAAGTTCACGAAAATCCAGCCGCGCCAGACCTTGACGTGCAACTGCCGCAGGCTGCAGTTCTTCAGTTCAACCTCCGAGGCCTTCATGCCGGGTGCGACAACCAGCTTGCCGCTCACGTCATACAGCCACGCGTGGTAGGGGCAGCTGAATTCCTTCGCATTGCCGCGGCCGACGGCGATCTCCACGCCCCGGTGCAGGCACTGGTTCATGTAGGCCACGACCTGATCGGGCGCCGGACGGGACACCACGATCGATTCCTTCATCACCTGGAAGGTGTAGTAGTCGCCAACATTGGGGATCTCTTCGACGCGCCCCACAGAAAGCCAGTACTTCATAAAGATCTGCTGCTTTTCCATGTCGTAGATCTCGGGCGAGCTGTACACCTCGCCCGGCAGGTGACGTGCACTGAGCAATTTCTTGCGAGTTTCCTTGAACTGGGGGCGCAGGTCCAGGAGCTGTTGTTCGGCTACTTGCATCGTGGTCATCCTTTCAGAAATGCGTTGATCGTGCGCAGCGGATACTAGACAATACATTGATTAATGTATAGATCGATATGAGAATCGATATATTCTGTCGGGAGAACCCTATGCCCTTGAATAATCCCTCTGAGAGCGCACGTCCTCAGCGCCAGATCAACGACGTCGACTACGTCGGCAGCGCCGAAGCCATGTCGATCCTGGGCGTGCGGCGCGAAACGCTGTACACCTACGTCAGCCGCGGACTCATCAAGACGATGCAGCGTCCGGGCGTGAAGGCCAAGCTATACCGCAAGGCCGATGTCGAAAAACTCAGGAGCCGGGCCGTTGCCCGCTCGGGCGGGCCCCAGGTCGCACACTCCCTTCGCTATGGCGAGCCGATCGCGCAGACATGGATCAGCGAGATCACCGCCCACGGCCCGCGCTACCGGGGGGTGCTCGCGCGCGACCTGGTGCGCGACGGCCGGTCGTTCGAATTCGCCAGCGAGCTCATCTGGACGGGACTGCCGCGCACACGGGACATCGCATGGCCCCCCCTGCAGGACACCCGCCAAGCGGAATCCCTGGTCAATCTGGCCTTGCATTCGGCAGAGCACGTCACGCCGCTCAAGCTCCTGTCGATGCTGACGACCTCGCTGTCGGCATTCGAGCGGGCCGAGGACGACATGCAGACGGCCGGCTTCGCAGCCTGCCGGAGGCTGTTGCAGACGCTGGCCGGCACCGCGGGCGTCTTCGGTCCCAGGGCTCAGTTTTCAGCGCCCCGAGACGGAGAGTTCATGGCGCAGTGCGTAGCCCGCGGGCTGGGCCTGGGCGACAGGCCCGATGCTGTGCGGGCCATCGATGCAGCGCTTGTGATGTCCGCCGAGCACGAGCTGTCGGCCCCGACGTTCGCCACGCGGATCTGCGCCTCGACGGGAGCGGATCTGCATGCCTGCGTCGCGGCCGCGATGCTGACCCAGTCGGGGTCGATGCAGGTCGGGGGGGCCGTCGAGGTGGAGGCGCTCATCGATGCCCTGCCCTTCGGACTGGAACCGGAAGACGCCCTGCCGCTGGCGGCGGCCTCGGGCTTCAAGAGCAACGAACTGCCCTGCTTCGGACACCCTCTGTACGACGGCGAGGATCCGCGCTCGGCAGTGCTCCTCGACTTCATCGGACGCCTGGACACGCATGGACCGGACACGCCGAGGGTACAGGCACTGGTGGCCGGTGCACGGCAGGCAGGGCAGCATCCGAACGTGTTCGCCGCCCTCGTGATCCTGTGCAAGGCGATCGGTCTACCCAACGGAAGTGGCGCGATGCTCCACACCTTGGCGCGCACCAGCGGCTGGATCGCCCATGCGATGGAGCAGCGCCTGACCGGGGCCATGCTGCGCCCGAGGGCCAAATACATGGGTCAACACCACCCTCGGTGAGGCCGCGCGCGCCAGGCCCCCTGCGACCGGGGCAGGACCGGCAGGGAACGCCATGACCGGTGGCGCCCCAGGGTTCACCAGGCGTGTGCGCTAACTGACCAGAGGTCGCAAGGCCCTGCTCAATGCACACCGAGCGAAGCCCAGTGCCAGCACGGCCTGCTACCGCGTCAAGCGCAAACCGGCAAGCACGCGGTGAGCGCGAGGCCCCTGCGCCGTCACTCCCGCATCACCAGCGCTGCCGTGGCCCTGCGGACCAGGGGCAATGCAAAGAGCAGGGTCGGAAAGGCAATCATCCACGACAGCGCCCATGCGCTCAGCCAGATGTAGAAAAAGCCAGGAGTCAGGCCGATGCTGCGCAGCGTCGTGACGGCCGACACGATAAACGTCATCAAGACCGACAACAGCAGCGGCATCACCAAGGCCGCGTAAGTGGCGGGGAGTTTGGCGAAGCCAAAGACCGTGCGGGATTGGCATGTTGGAGAAGGAGTTTCGTTCTTCATGGGTAGATCCAAAATGTGTGTTGAGCCCCGCGGTCGGGGCTGCCGAGGATGCCGTCCAGGCGGCCATGGAAGCGAGCGCGCCCACCAGGAATAACGGCACGCCGGCCCATGCCCTCGGATACCAGTTGTCGATGGAGTCTGGTGCCGTGCAGGACCCGCCAGGGGCGGGCGCAAACGACAGAGGAGCCTACCTCCGGCCTCTTCGCCGCATTGCCCTTCTGTCGAAGGGTCTCCACCGAAATCACAGCGCGCACGCCGGACAAGCACCCATCGCTTTTTGCCAGGGTATTCCTCGTCATCCACGTGACGTCAATCAGGCTGGGAGCGCTCCTCCCGAAATCGCCTTCCTGAACGGCTGGGCAGTCCCGGAAGAAGGAGCGATAGGTGTTGCTCCGCAGCTGATGCGCCAGATCAGGCTCTTCCTTCGTCGACATGGGCTCTCCTTCGTTTGGTTAGCAACTCTGCGTCGCAATGTTAAATTATTGTTAGATAGCAAACTAAAATTATCCGTCATATAAGCTCTACGTCATATGATTTCCGGCCGTTACATCGCGAGCACCTCGACGACTTCATCAGCGTCTACAACTTCGCGCGCAGGCTCAGGACTCTGCAGGGCTTGGCACTCTGCGAATTCATCTGCAGACAGTGTGAGCGGCTCAGGATTGATCCGATCCATCCAATGCCGGCACTGAACACCTAGGGCGTGTTGAGATTTAACGTGAATTGATCACAGCCGATACCAACGTGATGACAGCAGCGAAGCTGCTGTCTGTCTTGTCGCAGCGCATTGCAATACGTTT
>JBFXGQ010000464.1:0-4220 GCA_050177915.1 Pseudodonghicola sp.
CGATCTTGAGAACCTCCGTCGGCGTTTTGGGGATGGGCATGTTTGGGGGCGTCTTGACGCCTTCCTTTGACTGCCCTCAAAGCCCTGATGCAATGGCCCCTGGCGCCTGACGTTGGCCATTCCGAGAGAAACGTCCGAAAAGTGAAAAATTGCATCCGGAATATGAAAGCCGCCTACTGGCATGACCGCGGACAGGCTGAATAATGAGATCATGCCCCACTCCTCTGGGCAGCTCAGATCAAAAATAGACAAAGCCGCCTCTTGAGGGCCGGCAGACAGGGTTCCACAGATGACATCACACGGTATGATCAGAGAGACAAAGCTCTCTTCGCGCCTTTCCATCAGCCGTCGCGGCCTGCTTCTGGCGGGCGGAGCGCTGGGGGTGAGCGGGCTGATGCCCTTTTCCGCCGCCGAGGCCGCCAGTCAGGGCGGTACGTTGGCGATGACGATCAACCCGGAACCCAATGCGATGATCTCGGCGTTCAACACTGCGTCCCCGGTCGCCGTGATCTCAGGCAAGATGACCGAGGGGCTGCTGCATTATGATTTCGAGCTGAAGGCGCATCCGGTGCTCGCCACCGGATGGGAGATGTCAGAAGATGGGTTGTCGGTGCGGTTCGATCTGCGGCAGGGCGTCAAATGGCATGACGGCAAGCCGTTCACCTCTGCCGATGTGGCCTATTCGATCATGGAGATCCTGAAGAAATACCACCCGCGCGGCAAGGGTGTGTTTGCCAGAGTCGAAACCGTGGAAACCCATGATGACTACACCGCGATCCTCAAGCTCAGCGAACCTTCGCCGGCGATGATGTATGCGCTGTCGGGCTGGGAATCCCAGATGGTGCCGAAACACGTCTATGAGGGGACGGATGTGCTGTCCAACCCTGCGAATAACGCGCCGATCGGCACCGGCCCGTTCAAATTCGTCACCTGGGAGCGCGGCAGCCATATCATTCTTGCGGCCAACAAAGAGTATTGGGGCGAGGGTGAACCGATGCTCGACCGTCTCGTGGTGCGGATCATCACTGATCCGTCGGCACGGGTGGCGGCCTTTGAAGCCGGCGAATTGCATCTTGGTGGCGATGGCCCGATCCCGGTGAGCGAGGTCAAACGCTTTCGCGAGAACCCGAATTTCCAGGTCGAGACCCGAGGCACCGAGCTGAACAACAGCCTCGATGTGGTCGAACTCAACCTGCGCAGCGAAATCCTGGGAAAGCCCGAGGTGCGCAAGGCGCTGATACACGCGCTTGATCGCGACAAGATGATGCAGGTGGTCTATTACGGGCTGGCCGAAAAGCTTACCGGCCCGATCCCGCAATCCCTGCCTCACCTCTACAGCGCCGATGTGCCGACCTATGATTTCGACCCCGCGAAGGCCAAGCAGCTTTTGGAGGCGGCCGGCTTCCCCGCAGGCAAGGACGGCATGCGTTTCAAGCTGCGTCTGATCGCGCCGGCCATCGGCGATACCTATGATCGCGCAGCGCAGTTCATGAAACAGATGTTCAAGGCAGTGGGCATTGATCTTGAACTGGTCTCGGCGGACGTTCCGACGTTCATCCGCACCGTCTACGGCGAATTTGATTTCGATCTGTGCATGTTCCCGGCCTCGGTCACCGCCGATCCGACGAGCGGGTCGCTGCGCTTCTACTGGTCCAAGGCGATTTCGAAGGGCACGCCCTTCGTCAACGCCTCGGGCTATGACAGCACCGAGATGGACCGCATTCTCGAAGCGGCGGCCATCGAGCCGAATGTCGAGAAACGCAAGGCGCTTTTCCTTGAGTTCCAGCAGCTTGCGATGGAGGACCTTCCGATCCTGCCGTTGGCGCGCCCGATCTATGTCACCGTCGCCAAAGCCAATGTCGAAAACTTCATCCTCGGGCCCGAGGGCGTGCGCGCCTCCTATGGCTCGCTGGCCTTTTCCTGAGCCATGGGGCCGTTAGGCCTACCCTGCGTCGGCGTCATCATGCTCGATACGGGGTTTCCCCGACCCGTGGGCGACATCGGCAATCCGCTGAGTTTCGCCGAGCGGGTGGCTTACGAAAAAGTGCCCGCCGCCACGCTGGACAGTGTGGTCATGGGGGATCCTCGAGAGCTCTCGCTGCTGGACGGCTTCGTGACGGCGCGCGACCGGCTTGTTGCCGCAGGGGGGAAGATCATCACCACCTCCTGCGGCCTGCTGGTCTTTCATCAAACTCGGCTGCAGCAGGGCTGTCCGGTGCCTTTCACCGCCTCGGCCCTGTTTCAAATCCCGTTGCGGCAAGCGCAACTTGGCGGGCGCGTCGGGGTGATCGGGCTTCAGGCCGCAGGTATCACCCCGGCGCATCTCGTTGCGGTTGGGGCACCGGCGGATACCCCGGTCGCGGGGCTGCCTGAGGATGGCCATCTTTTGTCGGTGTTGCGCGCCAATGATCCGACGATCGCCGCAGATCCCGATCGCGCATCCGCAGAGCTGCTCGGCGCTGGGCGGGCCTTGATGGCACAGGCCTCCGATCTGGGCGGCATCGTGCTGGAATGCACCAACCTGCGGCCGTACCGGACTGTCCTTGATCGGGCGCTCGACATTCCGGTGTTTGATTACATGGACTGGCTCGTCGCGGTGAATAACAAAGAGGCCGCCGTCGACGGCACATCCCCTCTCAAGGGCTTTGCCCGCAGGACGTACATATGACTGCACGACGTTCCCGCATCCCGCTTTCCTTCATCGGAAAGCGGTTGATTTACGGTTTGATCACGATCCTCGCAATTGCGGTGGTGAATTTCTTCCTGCTGCAACTGGCCCCCGGCGATGCCGCCGAGGCGCTGGCCGGGGAGGCCGGAACCGCGACGCCTGAATATATCGCCGAGCTGCGGGCGCAATTCGGGATAGACCAACCGCTTCTGGTCCAGCTCTGGGCCTTTGTCTCGCGTCTTTTCTCTTTCGATCTGGGCTATTCCTTCCGCTATAACGAAGACATCGCCACGCTGATTTTCGCGCGGCTTCCGGCGACGCTTCTGCTGATGACCACCAGTGTGGTTTTTGCGGTGATCGGCGGGATCGTTCTGGGGGTCACGGCGGCGCGTTTCGCCAACAAAATGCCGGATCGCCTGATCTCGGTCACCGCGCTTTTGTTCTATGCGACGCCGCCGTTCTGGATCGGTCTGATGATGATCCTGGTGTTCTCGGTCTGGCTCGGCTGGGTGCCGACCTCGGGCATGGAGGATATCCTTGCCTTCAAGACCGGCTGGGCGCGGCTGCTCGACATCGGTCATCACCTGATCCTTCCAGCGCTCACGCAGGCGTTCTTCTACCTCGCGATCTATATCCGGCTGGTGCGGGCGGGAATGCTGGAAGTGCTCTCGCTCGATTTCATCAAAGTGGCCCGCGCCAAGGGAATTTCCGAGAGCCGGATTGGATATCGCCACGCTCTGCGCAGCGCGGTCATGCCGCTGATCACAGTGGTGGGCACCAATGTCGGCGGCTTTCTCGGCGGGGCGGTTCTGACCGAGACGGTGTTTTCTTGGCCCGGGGTGGGCCGGCTGATGTTTGACGCAATGTTCCAGCGCGATCTCAATCTGCTTCTGAGCATTCTCGTCCTCAGTTCGGTCTTCGTGGTGATCACCAATTTCATTGTCGATGTGCTCTATGCCATCATCAACCCGACGGTGGAGCTGCGATAATGGCGACGATCTCTGCTCTCTTGCGGTTTTTCCTGCGCAACTGGACCCTGTCGTTCGGGGCGCTCCTGCTCGTTGCCGCGGCATTCATGGCACTCACCGCCTCGTTGTTTTTCCCCTACAGCCCCTATGACATGATCGGCCCCCCCCTGCAGTGGCCCGGCCAGTTCCAAGGCGCGGCGCTTGGCACCGATGCGCTCGGGCGGGACATTGCCGCGGGGATATTCTATGGCGCGCGGGTTTCGCTGCTCGTGGGCTTCGCTTCGGTTGCCTGTGCGCTGATCATTGGCGTCCTCGTTGGCGCTTTCGCGGGGTATTACGGCGGGCAGATCGACAATGTGCTGATGCGCCTCACCGAACTGTTCCAGACCATTCCGCAATTCATGCTCGCCATCGTCGTGATCGCCATTCTGGGCCCGTCGATCGCCAATATCATCACGGCTCTGGCGGTGGTGAGTTGGCCGGCGATCGCCCGGCTGGTGCGGGGCGAATTCATGGTCATTCGCCAGCGCGCCTATGTGCAGGGCTGCATCGTCCTGGGCATGAGCGATCTGCGCATCATGTTT
>JBFXGQ010000465.1:0-4215 GCA_050177915.1 Pseudodonghicola sp.
CCCGGCCAGCATCTGCGCCTGATCCACGTTGACCTTGACCATGCGCACCGCGCCCTTGGCCTCGGTCACCGCGGCCTCCAGCGTCGGCCCCAGGGTCTTGCAGGGGCCGCACCAGGGCGCCCAGAACTCGACGATCACCGGCACGTCCTTGGACGCGTCGATGACAACGGCCATGAAGGTGGCTTCGGTGGTGACTTTGATCAGGTCGGCGCCCGGCGCCGGCGACTTGCCCGAGAGAATATCCATCATCTTCGCTCTCCGCTTTCAGCTTGGCTCCTATATGAAAGCTGAGCGCGCGGAAACCAAGGGAAAGATCGCAAGAAGACCACGAAGAGGGCGCCGGCAGGCGCCCCCGGCCCGGGTCACAGGTCGAAGGTGGCGAACACCGGGGCGTGGTCGCTGGGCTGTTCCCAGCCGCGCGCGGCGCGCAGGACGCGGCTGCCGTGGGCAGCGCCGGAGATATCGGGGGTGGCCCAGACGTGGTCCAGCCGCCGGCCCTTGTCGGCGGCGTCCCAGTCCTTGGCCCGATAGGACCACCAGGAATAGAGCTTGCCGTCGGACAGGTCGGCGCGGGTCACATCGACCCATCCGCCGGCCGCCATCACATCGGCCAGCGCCTCGACCTCGACCGGGGTGTGGCTGACGATCTTCAGCAGCTTCTTGTGGTCCCAGACGTCATCCTCGCGCGGGGCGATGTTCAGATCACCCACCAGGATCGACTTGCCGAACTGCTCGTTGCGGAACCAGTCGCGCATGTCGCTGAGGTAATCGAGCTTCTGGCCGAACTTCTCGTTCACCGCGCGATCGGGCACATCGCCGCCGGCGGGGACGTAGAAATTGTGGATCACCACGCCGTTCTCCAGCCGCCCGGCGACATGGCGGGCATGGCCGAGATCGGCGAAATCCATGTCGCCCATATCCTCGATCGGCAGTTTCGACAGGATGGCGACGCCGTTATAGCCCTTCTGCCCGCGCGCGATCATGTGGGTATAGCCCAGCGCGCGGAATCCCTCGACCGGGATCTTGTCGACCGGGCTCTTGCACTCCTGCAGGCAGAGCACGTCGGGCGCCTCCTCCTGCAGCAGCTTCAGCACGATGGGTTCGCGCAGACGGACCGAGTTGATGTTCCAGGTGGCGAGGGTGAAGGACATGGACTGACGTCTCCTGCAGGGTTGGCGCCAACCTAGGCGCTGATGCGCCGGGGCTCAACCCGGGGCTTGCCACCTCGCCCCCGGGTGCTAGCCTTGCCGCATTGGACCCGGTTTTTTTCAGGAGCGCATTGATGAAACATTTCCGACTTGCCCTGGTGCTGTCGCTGCTGCCGGCCTGCGCCATGGCAGCCGATCAGCTGGGCAGCATCACCGCCACCGTCGACGGGGCGGAACACACCTGGTTCCTGACCGCCGAGGGCGGCGAAAGCCAGAGCAACGCCACGCCGGTGATGAACGGGCTGACCAGCGTCCAGCTCTGGGGCCACGCGACGGCGGACAGCGCGACATCGGTCAAGGGCGCGCTGCTGATCGACTTCAGCCTGATCACGCTGGGCGGCACGCCCACCGTTGCCGACGCGACGCTGCAATATCTGGTCGACGGCTACAAGGGCGGCTATCTGGCCACCGACGACGACAGCGTGCAGATCACCGTCACCACGGCCGAGCCGCAGGACAAGGCGCTGCATATCACTGGCAGCTTCACCGCCACCGCCGCCTATAGCGACCAGCCGATGCTGCAACTGACCGACGACAGCCGGCAGATGCAGATCGCGGGACACTTCGACGCAAGGCTGCCGCAGGAGTGAGACGGCGCCGGCGCCGCGGCCGCCTCACGCCTCCGCCGCAGGCGCCTGAGACGCGAGCGGGATGTCGATATGGAAGGTGGTGCCGACACCCAGACGGCTTTCGTATGAAATGGCGCCGCCCATACGCTCGATCAGGATCTTGGCGATATGCATCCCCAGACCGGAGCCTCCCGGCGCCTTGGCAGAACCGCTCTCGACCTGGTTGAACCGCCCGAAGACCTGATCTTCCTTGTTTTCCGGGATGCCGATGCCGCTGTCCCGGACCGAGAGTCTCAGCCTTGCGCCCATCAGCCGGGTCGAACATTCGACCTGCCCGCCCTCGGGCGAGAACTTGACGGCGTTGGAGATCACGTTGCCGACCACCTGCTTCAGCCGGTCGGGATCCGCGCGCAGCTGCCGATGCACGTCATCCGAGAGGCTGACCAGCCGGACGTTGGCCTGCGCGGCAAAGGCCTCGTATTCCTCGATGACGTCGCTCAGGAAGGCGTCCGCGTCCATGTCCTGCAGCTTGAGCGTGATCGTACTCAGGTCGAGCTTTTGCAGATCGAGAACATCGTCCACCAGTTTCAGCAGCCGCAGGCTGTTCCGCTGGGCGATGGTCAGCACGTTTCTGAGCGCGGGACTGATTTCCCCCACCGCGCCATGCAGTGCCAGATCCAGCCCCCCCTTCATGGATGTCATGGGGGTGCGCAACTCGTGGCTGATCATGGCGAGAAACTGGGACTTGGCGTGATTGGCGGCCTCGGCATGCGCCAAAGCCTCGCGCAGGGCCTCGGCGGCCTGCTCCCGCTCGGTGATGTCGACCAGCGACACCGACCAGCCCAGCAGCGGCCTCTTGCTCTGGATCGGGCTCTCGATCGGCAGAACGCGCGGGTCGAAGACGCGCCCCCTGAGCGTGATCGGATCGGCACTGGCCAGCGCCCCGGTTTCCAGAAACGACCTCAGCAGCGGACCGATTTTCTCCAGCCGATCGAGCGTCTCGCCATGTCGCGGCATCTTCTGGCCGAACACTGCCCACGCCGCCGGGTTCGCCCCGGAAAACCGCCCCTCTGCGTCGATGATGATCACCGGATCCAGCGTGGCGTAGAACAGCAGGTTGCGCCCCTGCGCCGCGGTATCCATCATCGTGTTGTTCAGCAGCAGCCAGCTCAGCGCAATCAGGGCGACGGCGAACATGAACGGGGTCGGATCGAAGCCGAAGACAGTGACCTCCCAGACCACATAGGCCAGATTGGCCGCCAGCGGCGCGGCGGTGATCAGGATCAGGACGCCCAGGAAGGGCCGGATGATCTTCTTGGCCTTGAAGAACGCATAGGCCAGCACGCTCAGGGCGCTGGTCACGAAGATGTAGAGACCGGCGGCGACGGCGAAGAACAGCGGCCCGTGGTCGAAATAGACATAGGCATGGGTGCCCTGCGTCACCAACCGGGTGCCGGTGCCGTAAAGCAGGTGCGTCTGGCTGTTGGTCAGCGCGATGAGCCCGGCAACGCAGGGCAGGCCGACGTAGAACAGCAACCGGATCGGCTGCCGGGTCTGGCCCGTGTTCATCGTGTAGTCGAAGACGAAGAACGCCCAGGCGATCGGCAGCAGGGTGATGCCGGGCCAGGCCGCCAGCGACCAGCCGACCTTGCACGCCTCATCCTGCGAGGCCAGATCGAAGGCGACGGTGAACAGCCACCACAGCACCGCCGCCAGCGTCAGCACAAAGGCGGGTTTGCCCGCAAAGTGATTGTTCCTCACGACCCGGACCAAGACCAGGGCGCTGACCGCCCAGAGTGCGGCGGCAGAGGCGGATGCGAAAGTCAGGTCCAGGTTCGTCAGGCAGGTCATAGCCACCTTGACAACCTGGGTTTGCGCGGTGCGCGGCGGAGAGGCGAGATCATGTTGAGATTTCTTCGGATTGACACCGGCGGCGTTCCAATTCGGGCAAGATAACCGGATCCTGATGTCGGTAGGTCAGCGCCCCTGACGGTACAGTGCGAAGGTTTTGAAAACAAGGCACAAAGCCCAGCCGACCCGGACCCATCGCGGGGCCGGACCCCTTGCCGGGCCCGGCTGTCCGATGCGTGCTTTGCCCCCTTTCCCCCTCTGGCGCCATTGGGTCACGACTGGCCTTGGACAGGGGACCCGAGGCGGGGGCAGAGCAGCCACGGGACCTCCCCGGACCGGACAAAAAAAGACCGGGCGCATAGCCCGGCCAAGGTCCAACAGGGAGGTGCATGTCATAACCCGGACATGCGCGGGATAGGTTTACCTAATAGATCTGAACGGGACGTGTCCTTGATCTGCGTCAAAACTATTTAGGGTTGAATTTTCCCCCGTCAAGCCACCAGCCGGTAACCGCCGGATTCCGTGACCAGAATCTGCGCATTCGACGGGTCCGGCTCGATCTTCTGGCGCAGGCGATAGAAATGGGT
>JBFXGQ010000466.1:0-4205 GCA_050177915.1 Pseudodonghicola sp.
GGTGCATTTCGAACTGGGCGGCAAGAACCCGGTGGTGGTCTTCGACGACGCCGATCTGGACCGCGCGCTCGATGCCGCGATCTTCATGATCTATTCGCTGAACGGCGAACGCTGCACTTCCTCCTCCCGCCTGCTGGTGCAGGACACGATTGCCGAGGCATTCGAGGCCAAGCTGATCGAACGGGTCAACCGGATCAAGGTCGGCCACCCGCTGGACCCCGCCACCGAAGTGGGCCCGCTGATCCACAAGGTGCATTTCGACAAGGTGACCTCCTATTTCGACACCGCGCGGGCCGAGGGTGCCGCCGTGGCCGCCGGCGGCTGCCGGGTCGGCGATCAGGGCTGGTTCGTGCACCCGACCCTCTTCACCGGTGCGCGCAACGACATGGCCGTCGCGCAGGAGGAGATCTTTGGACCGGTGCTGACCTCGATCCGCTTCTCGACCGAGGAGGAGGCGCTGGAGATCGCCAATGGCACCGAATACGGGCTGACCGGCTACGTCTGGACCAACGATCTGACCCGCGCGCTGCGCTTTACCGACAAGCTTGAGGCGGGCATGATCTGGGTGAATTCCGAGAACGTCCGCCACCTGCCCACCCCCTTCGGCGGGGTCAAGGCATCGGGCATCGGACGCGACGGCGGCGACTGGTCGTTCGAGTTCTACATGGAGCAGAAACACATCGGCTTCGCCCTGGGCCAACACAAGATCCCCCGTCTGGGCGCCTGACCGCCCGAGGAAACGCGCGAGGTTTCAGGAGGAGGAGACCATGGGAGACATCGTTCTCGCCGCCAAATGCACCCATGTGCCGACCATGCTGATGTCGGAACAGCCCGGCCCGGTGGAGGGCAAGCGGCAACCCGCCATCGACGGCCATCTGGAGATCGCCCGGCGCGCCAAGGCGCTGGGTGCCGATACGGTGGTGATCTGCGATACCCATTGGGTGATCAACGCGGGCTTTCACATCAACGCCAATGCGCGGTTCAAGGGCCTCTTCACCTCGAACGAATTCCCGCAGTTCATCCAGGATCTGCCCTATGACTATCAGGGCAATCCCGGGCTGGGCGACGCCATCGCCGGGGCGGCCTGCGATCTGGGCGCGCACACGCTGTCGCATCATCTGGACAGTCTGGAACTGGAATACGGCACGCTGGTGCCGATGCACTTCATGGCCCGCGCGCATGAGATGAAGGTCGTCTCGGTCGCCGCCTGGTGCACGGTGCACGACCATCAGGAAAGCCGGCTGGTGGGCGAGGCGATCCGCCAAGCGGTGGAGGCCAGCGACAGCAAGGTGCTGCTGGTGGCTTCCGGCTCGCTCTCCCACAAGATCTGGGCGAACAAGGACTACGCCGCCAACAACGGCACCTTCACCATCAGTTCCGAGTTCAACCGGCAGATGGACCTGCATGTGCTGGAGATGTGGCAGGCCGGCGATCACGCCGCCTTCCTCAGGATGCTGCCGGACTACGCCCGCCATTGCAGCGGCGAGGGGTCGATGCACGATACCGCCATGCTCTACGGCGCGCTGGGATGGGACAGCTATGATGCGAAATGCGAGGTGGTGACGCCCTATTTCCCCTCCTCCGGCACCGGCCAGACCAATGTGATCTTTCCCGTGCAGTGACCCGAGATGACCGAAACGACGCGATACGCCGACGCCGGGGAGGTGGAGTTTTCTAAAAACTCCACCCCGAACTTTTCAGAAAAGTTCGGCCCCGTCCGACCGAAGCGCTGAGCCCCCGAAAGGAGCCCCGGATGCCCATCCCCGCCCCGAACCTCTACCCCCCCTTCAACATCGTGCGGCTCAGCCATGTCGAGCTGGTGGTCACCGATCTGGCCAAATCCCGCGCCTTCTATGTCGACACCTTGGGCCTGCAGGTCACCGATGAGGACAGCGAGACGATCTATCTGCGCGCGCTGGAGGAGCGCGGCCATCACTGCATCGTGCTGCGCAAGGGCCAGACGCCCTGCGCCCGCGATCTGGGCTTCAAACTGTTCGGAGAGGAGGACTTGGACCGCGCCGAGACCTTCTTCCGCGCCAGGGGACTGCCGGTGAACTGGGTCGACCGCCCGTTCCAGTCCCGCACCCTGCGCACCCGCGACCCGCACGGCATCCCGCTGGAGTTCTACGTCAAGATGGACCGGCTGGAGCCGATCCATCAGAAATACGCGCTCTACCGCGGAGTGAAGCCGCTCCGGATCGACCATTTCAACTGCTTCTCGCCCAATGTCGACGAAAGCGTCGCCTTCTATAACGAGATCGGCTTCCGGGTCACCGAATATACCGAGGATGAAGAGACCGGCCGCCTCTGGGCCGCCTGGACCCATCGCAAGGGCGGCGTGCATGACATCGCCTTCACCAACGGCACCGGGCCGCGGCTGCATCACACCGCCTTCTGGGTGCCGACGCCGCTCAATATCATCGACCTGCTGGACCTGATGGCGACCACCGGCTGGGTCGACAATATCGAGCGCGGGCCGGGGCGGCACGGGATCTCCAATGCCTTCTTCCTCTATGTCCGCGACCCCGACGGTCATCGGATCGAGATCTATTGTTCCGACTACCAGACGGTGGACCCGGATCTGGAGCCGATCAGATGGGACCTCAAGGACCCGCAGCGTCAGACCCTCTGGGGGGCGCCGGCGCCGCGTTCGTGGTTCGAGGAGGGCAGCCTCTTCGACGGGCAGGCGCCAGTGCCGGCGCAACTGAACGCCCAGCCGATCATAGCGCCGTGAGGCCGTTTTCCGGCACGGAAAACGGTCCGAAATCTTGCGAAGATTTCGGCGACCAGCGACAACGGGCAGGCCCGGGCCCCGTTTTCTTCGCAAGAAAACGGGCCGAAATCCGCGCCGGATTTCGGATGCGACGCGAAAGGATGTGAGATGAACTGGACTGAATTCGCCGGATGGGGCCGCCGCGTGGCCGACTGGGCGCAGGATTATCACCTGACGGTGGGCGACCGGCCGGTGCGGGCACAGACCAGGCCGGGCGAGGTGCTGGACGCCCTGCCCGCCGCGCCGCCGGAGACGCCCGAGGACATGGAGCAGGTGTTCCGCGATTTCGAGGAGATCGTGATGCCCGGCATCACCCATTGGCAGCACCCGCGCTTCTTCGCCTATTTCGCCTCCAACGCCGCCGCCCCCTCGGTGCTGGCGGAATTCCTGGTGGCCGCCATCGCGCCGCAATGCATGCTCTGGCAGACCTCTCCGGCGGCGACCGAGATGGAGACGCGGATGATGGACTGGCTGCGCCAGTCGCTGGGGTTGCCGGAGGGGTTTGCCGGCGTCATCCAGGACAGCGCCTCCACCGCCACGCTGGCCGCCGTCCTGACCATGCGCGAACGTGCGCTCAACTGGCAGGGCAACACTCAGGGCCTGCCGGGACAGGTGCCGCTGCGCATCTATGCCTCCTCCGAAGTGCATACCTCGATCGACCGGGCGATCTGGATCTCCGGCATCGGCCAGCGGAACCTTGTGCGCATCCCCACCAAGGGCGACTGGCGCGGCATGGACCCTGAGGCGCTGGAGGCGGCGATCAAGGCCGATCTGGACGCCGGGCTGAAGCCCGCGGGCGTCATCCTCTGCGTCGGCGCCACCGGCACCGGGGCGACCGATCCGATCGCCGACTGTCTGGCGGTGGCGAAGAAATACAACCTCTTCGCCCATGTGGACGCCGCCTGGGCCGGCAGCGCGATGATCTGCCCGGAGTTCCGGCACTACTGGACCGGGATCGAGGAGGCCGACAGCGTGGTCTTCAACCCGCACAAATGGCTCGGCGCGCAATTCGACTGTTCGGCGCATTTCCTGCGCAATCCCGACGATCTGGTCAGAACTCTGGCGATCAGCCCGGAGTACCTCAAGACCCATGGGGCCGAGGGCATCGTCAACTACTCCGAATGGTCGGTGCCGCTGGGCCGCCGCTTCCGCGCGCTCAAGCTCTGGTTCCTGATCCGCGCCTATGGGCTGGAGGGGCTGCGCGCACGGCTGCGCAACCATGTCAAATGGTCAGGTCAGCTGCATGACAAGCTGGCCGCCACTCCGGAGTTCCAGATCGTCACCCCGCCGATGTGGTCGCTCTTCACCTTCCGCTATGCGCCCGGGGGGGTGGAGGATCTGGACGATCTCAACATCCGGCTGGTCAATGCGATCAACGACGACGGGCGGATCTACCTGACCCAGACCCGGGTCGACGGCAAGATCGCCATTC
>JBFXGQ010000467.1:0-4200 GCA_050177915.1 Pseudodonghicola sp.
CCGCGCTGGCGGCCACGGCGGGCGGCACCATCGCCATGTATCAGACCTTTTCCGCCACCGGTGGCGTGGTCTTCACCATGAAGGCGCTGGTGATCGTGATCATGGGCGGCGTCGGCAATGTCACCGGCGCGCTGATCGCCGGCGTGGCGCTGGGGCTGGTGGAGACCTTCGTCGCCACCGCCATCGACCCCGGGCTGACGCTGGCGGCGACCTTCGCGCTGTTCCTGGCGGTGCTGCTGTGGCGGCCGCAGGGCCTGTTCGGGCGGGGCTGAGCGATGCGGATTGTCCTTTCCCTGATGGTGCTGGCCGCGCTGGCGGCGCTGCCGCTCCTTCTCTCCGACTACGGCACCGGGCTGCTGATCGGCATGGTGACCTATGTGGCGCTGGCCTCGGCCTGGGCGCTGTTCTCGGGGCCCACGCGCTATGTCTCGCTGGCCACGGTGGCCTTCTACGGCACCGGCGCCTATTGCGTCGCGGTGCTGAACGACGTGCTGCCCTACCCCGCCGTTCTGGCCACCGCCGCGCTGATCGGCGCCGTGCTGGCGCTGGTCGTCGGCCTCTCCACCCTGCGGCTGGCGGGGGTCTATTTCGTGATCTTCAGCTTCGGCCTGTCGGAGCTCGTCCGCCAGCTGATCACCTGGTACGAGGTCAATGTGACCGGCACGCTGGGGCGCTACATCTTCCTCGACGTGACCGCGCGCGGGATCTACTGGCAGATGCTGGCGCTGGCCGCCTGCACCATCGCGCTCACCGCCTGGATCAACCGCGGCCGGCTGGGGCTGGCGCTGAGGGTGATCGGCGATGACGAGGTGGTCGCGGCCCATTCCGGCATCCATCTGGCGCGGATGAAGCTGATTGCCTTCACCCTCTCGGCCACCATCCTGACGCTGGCCGGCGCCATCGCCTCACCCCGCTGGGTCTATGTCGAGCCGGCGATCGTCTTCAATCCTACCGTCAGCTTCCTCACCGTGATCATGGCGCTGCTCGGCGGCGCCGGGCGGCTCTGGGGGCCGGCGCTGGGGGCGGTGCCGCTGTTTCTGATCTTCGAATGGCTGTCGGCGCATTTCCCCGACACCTATCCGATCTTCCTCGGGCTGCTGTTCATCGGCGTGGTCTTCGTCCTGCCCGATGGCATCCTCGCCGGGCTGGACCGGCTGCGCGCCCGCAAGCGGGAGGGCACGACATGACGCTGCTTTCGGTGAACAACGTCACCAAGGCCTTCGGCGGGCTGCGCGCGGTCGATGGCGCCAGCTTCGACATCGCGGCGGGAGAGATCGTCGGCCTGCTCGGCCCCAACGGATCGGGCAAGACGACGCTGATCAACCTGATCTCCGGCGCACTGCCGGCGACCTCGGGCAGCATCGCGCTGGACGGGCTGCGGCTGACCGGGTTGCGGGCCGACCGCATCGCCCGGGCCGGGGTAGCGCGCACCTTTCAGCTGGTGCGCATCCTGCCGTCGCTGACGCTGAGCGAGAATGTGATGATCCCGGCAGTCTTCGGCGCGAAATCCCATTGGGGCGCCGCCGCGCGCCGCGTCGCCGACGAGGCGCTGGAGCGGGTCGGCCTGTCGGACCGCGCCGCGATCCATGCCGGCGATCTGACCTATATCGACCAGAAACGGCTGGAACTGGCCCGCGCGCTGGCGGCGGAACCGAAGCTGCTGCTGCTGGACGAATGGCTGGCCGGGCTGAACCCGACGGAACTTCGCCAAGGGATTGCGCTGATCCGCAGCCTGCGCGACACCGGCCTCACCATCGTGATGGTGGAGCATATCATCGAGGCGGTTCGCGCGCTCTGCCCGCGGTCGCTGGTGATGAACTCCGGCAGGCTGATCGCGGATGAGACAACCGAGACCGCGCTGTCGGACCCGCATGTGATCGCCGCCTATCTGGGGGAGGTCGAGGATGCTTGAGGTCGCAAACCTGACCGTCACCTACGGCAAGCATGTGGCGCTGAACGCCGTGTCTCTGAGCGTCGCGCCGGGCGAGATGGTGGCGATCCTCGGCGCCAACGGCGCCGGCAAATCCTCGCTTCTGGGGGCCATCGGCGGCCGGGTGCGGCCTGCCGGCGGCACCATCGCCTATCGCGGCGCCGATCTGCTGGCGCTGCCGCAGCACCGGCTGGTCGAGGCAGGCATCGCCCTGGTGCCCGAGGGGCGCGGCATCTTTCCCGCCCTCACCGTCGCCGAGAACCTGACACTGGGGGCCAATCCGGCCCGTGCACGGGCCGGGGAGGAGACCAGGCGGGAGGAGGTCTTTGCCCTCTTCCCCAAGCTCGCCGAACGGCGCGGCCAGATCGCCGGCACCATGTCGGGGGGCGAACAGCAGATGGTCGCCATCGGCCGCGCGCTGATGTCGGCGCCCGATCTGCTGTTGCTGGACGAGCCCTCGCTGGGTCTCGCCCCCATCGTGGTGCAGGAGGTCTTCGCGGCGCTGGCCCGGATCCGCGCCACCGGCCTGACCGTCATGATTGTCGAGCAGAATGCGCGGGCGACGCTGGCGCTGGCCGACCGCGCCTATCTGATCGAGGCCGGCCGGATCACCGGCACCGGCCCCGCCGCGCAGCTCAGAACCGATCCCGCCGTCGTGCGCGCCTTCCTCGGCGGCGCGGCGACCGATGCCACCTGAAAGGAGCAGTCCGAATGAAAAGCCTCAATCTCTATATCGACGGGGACCATGTCGCGGCCGAAGGCGGCCGCCATTTCACCCGCGAGAACCCGATCACCGGCGAGGCGGTGACCCATGCCGCCGCCGCCTCGCTGGCCGATGCCGACCGCGCCGTCGATGCCGCCGCCCGCGCGTTTCCGGGCTGGGCCGCCACCGGGCCGGGCGAACGGCGGGCCAGGCTGCTGGCGGCGGCAGACTCGCTCAGGGCGCGCGGCGACGACATCGTGCAGGCGATGAAGGACGAGATCGGCGCGACCGAGGCCTGGGCCCGGTTCAACGTGATGCTGGCCGCCGACATGCTGGTCGAGGCCGCCAGCCTGACCACCCAGATCAAGGGCGAGATTGTGCCGTCGAACCGGCCCGGCACCACCGCCTTCGCCATCCGCCAGCCTGCCGGCGTGGTGCTGGCGATGGCGCCCTGGAACGCGCCGGTGATCCTGGGCATCCGGTCGATCGCCACGCCGCTGGCCTGCGGCAATACCGTGGTGATGAAGACCTCCGAGCTCTGCCCGCGCACCCATGCGCTGATCGTCGAGGCGGTGGCCGAGGGCGGCTTTCCCAAGGGCGTACTCAACGCGATCTCCAACTGCCCGGAGGACGCGCCGCAGATCGTCGAGGCGCTGATCGCCAATCCGGCGGTGCGGCGGGTGAACTTCACCGGCTCCACCCGGGTGGGCAAGGTGATCGGCGAACTGGCCGGGCGGTATCTGAAACCGGCACTGCTGGAGCTGGGCGGCAAGGCTCCGATGATCGTGCTGGAGGATGCCGATATCGACGCCGCGGTCGCCGCCGCCGGCTTCGGCGCCTATATGAACCAGGGCCAGATCTGCATGTCGACCGAGCGGATCATCACCGTGGGCGCCGCCGGCGACGCCTTTGTCGAGGCCTTCGCCGAGAAGGTGGCGCGCCTGACCGCCGGCGACCCGCGCGACGGCGCGCAGCCGCTGGGATCGCTGGTCACCCGCGCCGCCGCCGACCGGGTGCGCGACCTGCTCGCCGACGCGGTGGACAAGGGGGCCACCCTGATCGCCGGCGGCGGCGAGGGCACCATCCTGAATGCCGCAGCACTCGACCACGTCACGCCGGAGATGCGGCTCTATACCGAGGAGAGCTTCGGCCCGGTCGCGGCGATCATCCGCGCCGGTTCGGTGGACGAGGCGGTGCGCATCGCCAACGAAAGCGACTTCGGCCTCTCCTCCGCCGTCTTCGGCCGCGATGTGATGCAGGCGATGGCGGTGGCGCGCCGGATCGAAAGCGGCATCTGCCATATCAACGGTCCCACCGTGCACGACGAGGCGCAGATGCCCTTCGGCGGGGTCAAATCCTCGGGCTACGGGCGGTTCGGCGGCACCTGGGGCATCGCCGAGTTCACCGAGCTGCGCTGGATCACCCTGCAGGAGGGCGCGCTGCACTACCCGATCTGAGCCGCGCCATCGCGGCCCGTGCCACGCCCGCCCCGGCCCCCGGGGCGGGCGTTTCGCGTATCCTCCCCCCGGCCCCGGTGCGCCCCAGTGTCACGCTGGAGGTGGGCGAG
>JBFXGQ010000468.1:0-4197 GCA_050177915.1 Pseudodonghicola sp.
CCGCACATGGTCGTCGGCGTGCACCAGATCGCGGGCCAGCGCATAGACCAGCGCCACCGCCATCTCGGCGGTATCGGAGCTGACCAGCGCGCCGGTGTCGCACAGCTCGATCCCGCGCCGGGCCAGGTCGTCATGGTCGAAGCGGTCGCGCCCGGCCCCGGCCGAGACGATGCGGCGCAGGTTGGGCAGCAGGTCCAGCAGTTCGGGCCGGGCGCCGCCCACGGCCGAAGTCACGGCGCAGGTGATGGCGGCGCGCCGCTCTGTCGGCAGGGCGGCCAGCGCGCCGTGTTCGACCGGATGGCCGATGCGGCGCAGCTCGGCCATCACCGAGTCCATCATGTAACCCAGCAGGGCGATGTCGGGGGTGTCAGTCATCTCCGGACTCCGCGGCGTCGGTCTGGGTCCGGGCAAAGATCGCCCGGGTGGTGTGCCAGGCGCGTTCGACCAGCCGCGCGGTCACCTCGGCGGCACCCTCGCCGCGTCCGGCGCGGATCTCGGCCACCATCTCGGCATTGCTGTCGATCATCGCCTGCAGCATGTCGGGGGCATGGCGATAGGCGCGGAAGCGGTAGCGCAACGCCGGCTTGTCGAGCTGGCGCAGCAGCTTGACCAGCACCGAATTGCCGCAGCGGTCGTGCAGCAGCGCGGTCATCCGCACATTGGCCTCGAAGCCGGCCAGCGGATCGCCCTCGGCACGGGCGCGGCGCATCGCCTCCAGCTCGGTCTCCAGCTCGTCGGCGATGGCGATGTGATCGGGCCGTTCGGCCAGCAGCCGGGCGCAGGCGGCCTCGAGCGGGATGCGGCAGACCACGATCTCGTCCAGCTTGTCGACCGACATCTCGGTGACCCTGGTGCCCAGCCTTGGCCGGCGCTCGACCAGCCCGCGGTTCTCAAGGATCTGGAACGCCTCACGCAATGGCGAGCGTGACACGCCGAGGCGGGCGCAGATCTCCAGCTCGCGCAGCTTCTCGCCCGGCGCGAAACTCTCGCGCACGATGGCGGCCTCCAGCCGGTCGGCGACCTCGAGCCCGATCGGCCGCAGGGTGAGCTGTTCGTCGAATTCGGTCATCGGCGGTCTCACTCCCGTCCGAACAGCAGGTCGGCGGCGGTGATCAGGATCACGGTCAGCAGGATGGAGACGGTGGACACGGCGGCGGCCTCGGGGGTGAAGTTGAAACGCAGATAGTCGTAGAGCTGGATCGGCAGCGGCGCCGATCCGGTGCCCTTCAGCAGGAAGGAAATGCCGAAGGTATCGAAGCTTATGATAAATGCAAACACCCCGCCGGTGGCCAGCCCCGGCGCGATCAGCGGCAGGGTGACGCGGCGAAAGGCGGTGTAGCGCGAGGCGCCCAGGGTGCGGGCGGCCAGCTCGACGGAATCGTCGCGCCCCTGCAGCGAGGTGGTCACGTTCAGGAACACGAAGGGCAGGGTCATCAGCACATGGCCGGTGAAAAGCGCGATCCTGTGTTCGGTGCCGATGCCGATCTCGTAGAAGAAGAACAGCAGCGCGATGGCGGTCAGGATCTCCGGCAGGATCAGCGGCAGCAGCACGGCCACGCGCACCGCCTCGGCCTCGCGGCCCGCATGACGCACGAAATAGAGCGCCGCCATGGTGCCGATCACCAGCGACACCGCGGTGGCGGCGGTGGCCAGGACGGCGGAGTAGACGATGGCGTCGATGAAGACCTGATTGTTCAGGAAGGTCCAGAACCAGCGCAGGCTCAGCCCCTGCGGCGGGAAGGTCAGGAAGTTGCCGGCATTGAGCGAGGCGAGCACGACGATGACGATGGGCGCCAGCAGGAAGATATAGACCAGCGTGCGCAGCAGCGTGAGAAGCGGTGTGGCGATCTGCATCGGCTCAGGTCCATTTCATGCGGGTGAGGCGGGCGAAGATCAGCACGACGATGCCGGCGGTGACGGCAAGCGTCAGCGCCATGGCCGAGCCGAAGGGCCATTGGAACTGGTCCATCAGCGCATCGACCACCAGCAGGGTCGTGGTCTTGACCCGCATGCCGCCGACCAGCGCCGGCGTGACATAGGAGGAGATCGCCAGCACGAAGACCAGGATGCAGCCGGCCTGCACGCCCGGCATCGACACCGGCAGGGTCACCCGGCGAAAGATAGTGAAGCGCCGCGCGCCCAGCGACCGCGCCGCCTGCGCGATCGAGGGGTCGATGGATTGCAGCGCCGACAGCAGCGGCAACACCATGAAGGGCAGGAACACATGCGCCAGCGCCACCACCACCCCGAAGTTGTTGTACATCAGCGGCAGCGGCCTCGTGATCAGCCCCAGCTCGCGCAGGGTGGAATTGATCACGCCGGAATTGCCCAGCAGGATGGTCCAGCCGTAGCTGCGCACCACGATGCCGACCAGCAGCGGCGACAGCACGATACCATAGAGCAGCCCGCGCCAGCGTTTCGAGGCGGTGGCGATATGCAGCGCCACCGGATAGCCGAGGATCAGGCAGACCAGCGTGGTCACCAGCCCCAGCCCCAGGGTCTGCGGCAGCGACAGCGCATAGTAGCTCTCGGTGAAGAACTGGGTGTAGCCCTGCAGGCTGAAGCCCGCGCCATAGGGCTGGGCCTGCGCCGGGGCGCGAAAGCTCATCACCAGGACGGTGATATAGGGCAGCACGATGAACAGAAAGATCAGCGCCGCGGCGGGGGCGATCAGCAGGGTGGCGCGCAGGCGTTTCATGCCGGCGCCCCCCCGGTCTCGCGCATCGGCCACAGCCGGTCCGCGTCGAAGCTCAGGCCGACGGTGTCGCCCTCCCGTGCGGTCTGGGTGGTGGGGCCCAGCACCAGCAGCGGGCCGCAGTCGGTCTCGACATGATATTCGACATGGCCGCCGCTGAAGTAGCGCTTGGCGACGCGACCGGGCAGCTGGCCGGCTCCGGCCGCGGTCAGCGCGATCTGCTCGGGCCGCGCCATCAGCCGCAGCCGGCCGTTGGCCCAGGGGGCGGGCGCGGTGACATGCAGCCGGTGGCCGCCGGGCAGGGTGACATCGGTGCCGTCGCCTTGCTGCCCCGTCACCGGCAGATCGAGGATATTGGCGTTGCCGACGAAACGCGCCACCCGTTCGGTGGCGGGCTGGTTATAGACCTGCTCCGGCGCCGCGGCCTGGGCGATCTCGCCGTCGAACATGACGACGACGCGGTCGGACATGGTCATCGCCTCGCCCTGATCGTGGGTGACGTAGATCGTGGTGATGCCGACGCGCCTTTGCAGGTCGCGGATGAACCCGCGCATCTCGTCGCGCAGCTTGGCGTCGAGATTGGCGAGCGGTTCGTCCAGCAGCAGGATCGCCGGTTCGATCACCAGCGCCCGGGCCAGCGCCACCCGCTGCTGCTGGCCGCCCGACAGCGCCTTGGGGTAACGGTCGGCGTAGGGCGAGAGCTGCACCATCTCCATCGCAGTGGCGACCCGTTCGGCGATCTGCGCCTTGGGGATGCGGCGCATCTCAAGCCCGAAGGCGAGGTTCTGCGCCACCGTCATATGCGGGAACAGGGCGTAGGACTGGAACACCATGCCGATGTCGCGATCCTCGGGCAGCTTGCGCGAGATGTCGTGGTTGTCGAACAGGATCTTGCCGTCGGTCACCTCTTCGAAACCGGCGATGCATTTCAGCGTGGTCGACTTGCCGCAGCCCGAGGGGCCGAGGAGCGAGACGAATTCGCCATGGCCGACATCCAGCGAGATGCCCTTGAGCGCGACGGCCTTGCCGTAGGATTTGACGAGGGAGAGCAGCGAAACTTCGGTCATATGGGTCGGGCCGGTCCTGTGGTCAAAAGCCCCGCCCCGCACACGGGCGGGGCGGGGAGGCGGGGAGTGTTGGGTTCAGGCGCCGAAGATCTCGTTCCAGCGCCGGGCGATCTCCTCGGCATTGTCGTTCATCAGCTTCCAGTCCCATTTGATGAACTGCTCCATCGCCGGGCCGAAGACCGGCACGTCGCGCTGCAGCTCCTCGGGCACCGCGACGGTCTTGTTGACCGGCGAGACGAAGAATTCGCGCATCAGCAGGTCCTGGCCCACCGGGCCCAGCACGAAGTTCAGGTATTTATAGGCATCGTCCCGCGCCGGGGTGTTGACGCAGATGTTAAAGGTCTGGTCCCACATCATCAGCCCCTCCTCGGGGATGATGCAATCGACCGGCAGGCCCTGGTTGCGCAGCCGCGCGATCTCGCCGAAGTCGAAGGG
>JBFXGQ010000469.1:0-4193 GCA_050177915.1 Pseudodonghicola sp.
CATGGAACGACTTGCAATCATCACAGGCGGCGCTCTTGCCATCGCGACCGCCGCCATCCCCTTGACCGTTTCCGTTGCGCAACCGTCCTCAAACACGGCCGCAGCGAGCCGAACGGCGACCTTCACTGTCGAGAACATGACCTGCGCCCTGTGCCCGGTCACAGTCAAGAAGGCCATGGAGGGCGTAAAGGGCGTGAAGTCGGTCCGGATTGACTTCGATGCCAAGACGGCAACCGTGGTCTTCAATCCATCGACAGCAACGATCACGGCAATCGCCGCCGCTTCCACCAACGCGGGCTATCCGGCATCGGTCAAGAGCTGATAGCGTGAAGGACGCGACCATCCTCAAGACCGGCATCGCCGGTTCGCTTCTGGCCGCCATCTGCTGCGCCACGCCGGTGCTAGTCATCGCGCTGGGCGCAATCGGCCTGTCTGCATGGGTCGGTTGGCTCGATTACATACTCCTTCCGGCGCTCGCCATCTTCGTGGGCATGACGGCCTATGGGCTGTGGCGACGGAACCGCACGGCAGCGTGCTGCGCGGCTGATATTCAGACGAACAAGGAAAGAAGCTGAGATGGACAATCGCTCTGACACGGACGCCGGTCGGAATTGCAGCTATGATCTTGCCGTCATCGGCGCGGGTTCGGCCGGGTTCTCCGCTGCGATCACGGCGGCCGATCAGGGCGCCAATGTCGCGCTGATCGGCCACGGGACTATCGGCGGAACCTGCGTCAATGTCGGCTGCGTCCCGTCGAAGACGATGATCCGTGCCGCCGAGTCGCTGCACGGCGCGCGCGCAGCGGCGCGCTTTCCCGGCGTTTCCGGTAATGCGCAGGTGGATGACTGGCGCAGTCTGATTGCCGCCAAGGACGACCTCGTCTCGGAACTGCGGCAGAAGAAATATGTCGAACTGCTGCCCGAGTATGACGGCATCACCTATCAGGAGGGCGCTGCACGGCTCGATGGCGCGGGCGTGATCGTTGGCGACGTGCCGATTACCGCTGGAAAGATCATCATCGCCACTGGTGGCCGTCCATCCGTACCGCCAATACCGGGCATCGAGAAAGTGAACTACCTGACGAGCACATCGCTGCTGGAACTTCAGGAACTGCCCAGAAGCCTGATCGTCGTCGGCGGCGGCTATGTCGGCGCGGAACTTGCGCAGATGATGGCGCGTATGGGCGTCGATGTCACCGTGGTGTGCCGCTCGCGCCTCCTGCCTCAGGTGGAGCCGGAGGTGTCGGAGGCTCTGGCCGAGATATTCCGGTCCGAGGGCATGACCCTCTACTGCGGCATCGCCTATGATGCCTGCCGGGAGGACGAGAGAGGGGTCACGCTCTGCGTCCAGGAAGGCGGCAGGCTGATCGAACTCAAGGCCGAACGGCTGCTGTTCGCCACGGGGCGCACGCCAAACACCGAGGCGCTGGGGCTCGAGGAAGCGGGCATCGCCCGGGACGCGCGAGGCGCCATCGTCGTCGATAATCACATGCGCACGTCAAAGACCGACATCTATGCCGCTGGCGACGTCACCAACCGTGACCAGTTCGTCTATATGGCGGCCTATGGCGCCAAGCTGGCCGCGCTCAACGCACTGAACGGCGATGATCTCGCCTACGACAATGAGGCCATGCCGTGGGTGGTGTTCACCGATCCGCAGGTCGCGGGGGTCGGATTGACCGAAGCTGCGGCCAGAGAACGCGGCTTTGCCGTCAAGACGTCGGTGATCTTGCTCGACCAGGTTCCCCGGGCGCTCGCCGCCCGCGACACACGCGGTCTCGTCAAATTGGTCGCGGATGCTGACAGCGGGCTGCTGCTGGGCGGCCAGATCCTTGCGCCCGAAGGCTCGGACAGCATCCAGACCCTGGCGCTCGCGCTCCAGCACGGGATGACCGCGCAGGCCCTGGGTGGAACGATCTTTCCTTACCTAACGACCGTAGAAGCGCTGAAGCTTGCGGCGCAAGGCTTCGATAAGGAGGTGGCAAAGCTTTCCTGCTGTGCGGGATGACCGATATGGGGCGGGCGCTGCATCCGATGCAGCGCAAAATGTGCCGCTGGGCCAAACCGCTACGTTCCGGGCACCTGGACGCCGCCTGAAAGCTTCATGCGCGAATGAGTGCGACACCATGCCACCTTTCCCTCGGAGCGGTTGCGAGGCCAAGTTCCTGGACAAGCGGCGATCAGGGATGATCTGACTGGTTAGAACCGCGTGGTAAACTGGATCAGCCAATCCGGCATGATCGAGAGCGCGATCTCCTCCAGCGCCTTGTCATAGCCAGTCAGGATGAGAAGCCCCACGAACAGCAGGGTCGCCCCAAAGATCGGTTTTGCATAGCGGCCGAGAGTCCGGAGAGACCTGGCCCGCCCACCCAGGGCTTTGCGCGAGCCATAGGCAAAGAGAGTGATGGACACGCCCACTCCGAGCGCGAACACAAGGAATGTCAGAAAGGCCGAGAAGAGGTCTTCTCCCTGGCTTGCGGCGGCAATCGCGGCGCCCAGAGTCGGACCAACGCAGGGTGCCCAAACCAGTCCGAGAAGCAGGCCAGTCAGGAATTGTCCCTGCAGACCGTCCCCATTCAGTCGTCCAAGGGCCTGGCTGGCGCGGTTGGTGAACGGTGTCGCGGCGGCTGTCAGGAGGCCCTGCAATCTCGGAGTGAGCAGGATGAGGCCGGCAATGGCAAACAGCGCGCCGGCGAACATGCGGACGCTTTGCTCGTCGATCCCGAGCTGAAAGCCGAAGGCGATTACGACAAAGCCGAAGCTGGTAAACGAAACGCCAAGGCCCGCCGCAAGCGCAACCGGGCCATAGCGATGCTTGCCGAGTGACGAGGCCACCAGAATTGGCACCAGCGGCAGAACGCATGGATTGAGTATCGTCACCAGTCCGGCCACGAAGGCCAGCAATGCCTCACCGCTCAAGGGGCCGTTCTCCTACCCGCGATCCCATTAAATCCCGGCAAGGATCGCGGCGCGAAGCCTGTCCGGCCGCGTCTCGGCTATGGAGCGCGCGGTTTCGCGCTTGCCCTTGAAAACCAGGATTGTCGACTGGCGCGGAATCCTGTGCTGGCGAAGGAATGCCTTCTCCTTGTCGAAATCCACCTTGACGAAGACCGCGCCCTTTAATCGCGGTTCGCTGAGCAGGGTGTCGAGCGTGGGCGCCTGCGCCTTGCATGTGGGGCACCATGTCGCATGGATATCCACGACGATGGTCTTGCCCGCTTCCTGGGCACGGGAAAATTCCGCAGCATCGTAGGGCGTCCACGAAGGCGCAGCCGCAACAGCCGGAACGGCGGCGAAGAGCGATGCCAACAGGAGCATCAGTGCTTTGAGAAATCGGGGCACCGGACAAGTATCCTTCATCATGATTAGAACGCAGGCGGCTCAATTGTCTTCATTCGCTGTGCGCGCCGCTTTGGTTACAGCCCGTCAGCCCAATGTGCGATTTTCCAGCATCCGGGTGGACGATCATCGCCGCCGCCAGGCGTGATATCGTTCGACCAGCCGCAGCAGTCCTTCTGGAGCATGCTTCTTCTTCCACTCCCCGGCGGCATATTTGTTCGCCTCGGCCATGGTCGGATAGGTGTGGATCGTGCCCATGATCTTGTTGAGGCCAAGCTTGTATTTCATGGCCAGCACATATTCGGTCAGCAACTCACCGGCATGTTCGCCGACGATGGTGACGCCCAGGATACGGTCCTTGCCTGGCGGCGTGAGCACCTTGACGAAGCCTTCGGTCGCGCTTTCGGCGATGGCGCGGTCAAGCTCGTGCAAGGGGAAGACCGTGACCTCGTGCGCGATACCTTTGCCGCGCGCTTCCTGTTCGTTCAGGCCAACCTGAGCGATTTCCGGGTCGATGAAAGTCGTCCGGGGAATGACCCGATAATCCGTCTTGAACCGCCTGAACTGGCCGAACAGTGCGTTGACGCTGGCATACCAGGCCTGATGCGCTGCGGCGTGCGTGAACTGATAAGGCCCGGCGACATCTCCGGCGGCATAGATGTTGGGATAGATCGTCGCGAGATAGTCATCGGTCACGACCGTCTGTGCCGTATCGATCCCAAGCTCTTCGAGCCCGTAGCCGGAAAGGCGCGCCTTGCGTCCAATGGCGATGATGAGCGCGTCGAAGGCAAGCGCCCGTTCGGCGCCGGCATGTTCGACGATGAGGTGCCTCTCGCTGCCCGCCGTCTCGACCCG
>JBFXGQ010000470.1:0-4188 GCA_050177915.1 Pseudodonghicola sp.
GATGAATTCCGAAACCGGCGCGTCGAGGTGAAAGAGCCCGCGTTCGGCCAGCATCATCAGCGCCACCGAGGTGACGGGCTTGGTCATCGAATAGATCCGCACCAGCGTGTCGCGGGCGAACGGCAGCCCGGCCTCGACATTGCGCGCCCCGGTGGCGTTGAAATAGACCTCGGCGCCGCCGCGGGCGATCAGGACCGAACTGCCGGGATATTTGCGCTCCTCGACATAGCGGTCCATCCAGTCGGAAATCCGGTCCAGACGGCCCGGGTCCAGACCGCGGTCCTGCGGTTTCGCCACATCCATAGCTTTCTCCCCCCTGGCGCCGGCGGCGATGGCACCGGCTGGCGTTCCTGCTGCGGTCCTCTTCCGCGCGCGGCCATCAGACCGCGATTCCCCGGCGATGTCGAGGCGCCCCCGCCGGCAATCCGGCCATGGGACGCAACGACGTGCCGGATCAGCCGATCATGCGGCGCATGGCATCGCGGGTCTGGGCGTTGAACCAGCCCCCCGCGGGCGCGTTGGCGCCCTGCGCGATCGCCGATTCGATTGCGGAAACAGCGGGTTCGCGGATCTGACGCTTGACCGAGGCATAGGCGATCGAGGGCAGTTGCGCCAGCCGACGCGCCTCCTCCAGCGCCCGCGGCAGCACCGCGTCGCGGTCGTCCACAAGCACATCGACGATGCCCATGTCGCGCGCCACGTCCACCGGCACCGGCTGGCCGGTCAGCATCAGCCGGCGCAGCGCATTGGGGTCCAGCGTCGCCCGCGCGATCTCCATCGGGCCGGCGGGGAAATCGGCGCCCACCCGCACCTCGGCCAGACCGAAACTGGCGCGCGGCCCGGCCACCCGGAAATCGGCGGCAAGAACGAAGAACAGCCCGCCGGCAATCGCCGCGCCGCTGACCGCCACCACCGTGGGCTTGGGAAAGGTGAACAGGCTCAGGAAGCCGACATTCAGCCCCTCGACGATGGCATGTTCCTGCGCCAGGTCGAACGCCTGCGCCTCCTTCAGGTCAAGACCGGCCGAGAACACCTTGAACGGACTAGATAAAACCACTGCACGCACGGTGTCGTCGGCGGCCAGCCGGTCCAGCAGCGCGGCGAAATCCATCAGGAATTCCGGGCTCAGCGCATTGACCGGGGCGCGGTTCAGGCCGATCTCGGTCACCCCCTCGCCATGATCGGTGCAGATCAGATATTCGGTACTGTCGGTCATTGCGGCCCTCCTTCGCGGCGCTGTCTTTCGATCCGGAACTCCGGGCTGATTTCCGCCATCACATCCTGTGCGGTCAAGGGGTCGCCGCAGGCCGGGCAGACCAATTGCGGCGCGATCCGCGTGCCGCAGCCCCTGTGGGTCAGCCGGACCGAGCTGCCGCCCAGCCAGCTTTCGCCCCATTGCCGCAGCGCCATGATCACCGGCCAGAGGTCGCGGCCCTTGTCGGTCAGCAGGTATTCGTGACGCGGCGGCGTCGCGCTGTAGGCCCGCTTGCGTAGGATGCCATCGCCACAGAGCTGCTTGAGCCTTTGGCTGAGAAGATGCGGGGAAGCCCCTGTAAATCTTTGAAAATCGTCGAACCGCCGCGTGCCCAGAAACGCCTCGCGCAGGATCATCAGCACCCAGGGATCGCCGACGCGCTCGATCGCGCGGGACACCGGGCAGCTGCTGTCGGCCAGATCGGATCGCGCCATATTGACACCCTTCAAAATCCGAAGTTACCCTAACCCCGGGCGCGGATCCTTGTCAATTTCCGCGCCGCAGCGGAGGATCGTCATGAAGCTTTATTACGCGCAGAACACCCGTGCGGTGCGCGTCGCCTGGCTGCTCGAAGAGCTGGGCCTGGACTACGAGATCGAGAAATTCGAACTGGGCAGCCCGGCGATGCGGGCGCCGGAGTTCCTGCGGATTCACCCGATGGGCCGCGTGCCGGTGCTGGAGGATGGCGATATCCGCATCTTCGAATCCGGTGCCATCGTCCAGTACATCCTAGCGGTTTACGGTAACGGTCGCCTGCAACCCGCTGTCGGCACCCAGGAATTCGCCGACTACCTGCAATGGCTGCACTATTGCGAAGGCATGATCATGCCGCCGATCAACACGCTGGTGGTAGAAACCATCCTGCTGCCGCCGGAGCGGCGGACCGAGCTGAACGTGAAGCGCGCCACCAAGCTGCTGCACCAGATGCTGACGGCAGTGGAACATCACATGCAGGGGCGCGACTATCTGGCCGGCGACTTCACCGCCGCCGATATCATGACCGGCCATTCGGTCACCGTGTCGCGCGACATGCTGGGGATGGATTTCTCCGCCCTGCCGAACCTCGACGCCTATGCCGACCGGCTGCTGGCGCGCCCGGCGCTGCAAAAGGCCCGCGCGCTGTGAGCTGAGCGTCACGGCCGGCGAGCGGATCGCCGCCCGATACGCCGCTGCGGCCGGCCCCGATTGCCGGGGCTGGCCCGAGGCACTACCATCACAGCCGGCGCCGGGTGCCTTGACTGCAAGCTGCGCCCCCGTACTGCGCCGGGTGGGGAAAGATCGTTATGCAAGAGATTGAGTTTCTTTATGATTTCGCAAGCCCGAACACCTATCTGGTGCATCGGGTACTGCCGGCGCTGGCCGAACGTGCGGGCGCCCGGCTGCGCTACAGCCCGATCCTGCTGGGCGGGGTGTTCCAGGCCACCGGCAACCAGGCGCCGGTGCTGAGCTATCGCAACGTGCGCGGCAAGCTGGCCTATCAGGCGCGCGAGATCGACCGTTTCGTGACCCGCCACGGGCTGAAATACCACATGAACCCCTATTTCCCGGTCAACACGCTGCCGCTGATGCGCGGCGCCGTCTTCGCCCAGGGACAGTCGTGGGAAATCAACTACATAGATGCGATCATTAATGCGATGTGGATTCACGGCCAGAAGATGGACGACCCCGAGGTGATCGAGGATGTGCTGACCGAGGCCGGGCTGCCCAAGGGCGCCATCCTGGCGGCGATGGCCGATCCGGCGATCAAGGCGGCGCTGATCGAAAGCACCGACCGCGCGGTTGAGCGCGGCGTCTTCGGCGCCCCCACCATGTTCGTGGGCCCCGAGATGTTCTTCGGCAAGGACAGCCTGCCCGATCTGGAATACCAACTGACCGGGCAGGCATAGATCTGGCGGCGCGGCTCAGACTTCGAGCCACTCCTTGCGGATGTCGTCGCGCGCGCGCAGCTCGTCCGGCGTGCCCTCGAACACCACATGGCCATGGCCCATCACATAGACCCGATGGGCGATGTCCATGGCGATGGCCAGCTTCTGTTCGACCAGCAGCGTCGCGATGCCGCGCCGGGCGATCTCTTGCAGCAGGTCGGCGACCTTCTGGGTCATCTGCGGCGACAGACCTTCGGTCGGCTCGTCGATCATGATGAAGTCGGGATCGCCCATCAGCGTGCGGCACATGGTCAGCATCTGCTGCTCGCCCCCCGACATCACCGTGGCCTCGACATCGGCGCGGTTGGCGAGGTTCTCGAACATGTCGAACATGTCCTGCATCTTCCACCGCCCCTGACCGTCCTTCTGCCCCGGCTTGAGGCCCAGGATCAGGTTCTGCCTGGTGGTCAGCCCCTTGAAGATATCGCGGTTCTCCGGCACGTAGCCGATCCCCAGCTTGGCGATCTCATAGGCCTTCTTGCCGGCGATCTCCTGCCCCTTGAACCTGACCGAGCCCTTCGGCTCCACCTCGCCCATGATGGCCTTGCAGGTGGTCGACCGGCCGACCCCGTTGCGACCCAGCAGCGCCACGATCTCGCCCTCGGCGATCTGCATGTTGACGCCCTGAAGGATATGCGACTTGCCGTAAAAGGCATGCATATCAGTGACTTCCAGCATACTCAATGTTCCGCCTCCAGCACCGCGCCCAGATAGGCCTCCTGAACCTTGGGATTGGCCCGCACCTCCTCCGGCCGGCCGGTGGCGATGATCTCGCCATAGACCAGCACCGAGATGCGGTCGGCCAGACCGAAGACCACGCCCATGTCGTGCTCCACCATCACCAGCGTCTTGTTCTCGGTCACCTTGCGGATCAGATCCATGATGTAGTCGGTTTCCGAATGGCTCATGCCGGCGGTGGGTTCGTCCAGCATGATGACATTGGCGCCGCCCGCCATGGTGATGCCGATCTCCAGCGCGCGCTGTTCGGCATAGGACAGCAGCCCCGCC
>JBFXGQ010000471.1:0-4186 GCA_050177915.1 Pseudodonghicola sp.
AGCTGGACCCTGCCGCGTCTGGTGGGAGAGGCCAAGGCGAAGGAACTGATGTTCCTGCCCGGCAAGCTGAGCGCGGCCCAGGTCAAGGACCTGGGGCTGGTGAATTTCCTTGTGAAGGCAGAGGATTACGCGGCGGAACTCGCGAAGCTGACCGGCCGTCTTGCCGCCGGGCCGAGGAACGCGCAGCGCTTCATCAAGGCCAATATCAACGCCTCCCACGCCGAAGGCCTGGCCGCCACGCTGGACCGCGAGGCGACCAGCCATGTCAGCCTGATGAGCGACGCCGATTTCCACGAAGGGATGCGGGCGTTTCTGGCCAAGCGCGCGCCGGTGTTCCGATGAGCGCGCCCGATCTGGAGCCGTTCCGCGCCGAGGTGCGCGGCTGGATCGCCGAACATTGCCCGGCCTCGGTCCGGAACCCGCTGCTGGGAGAGGAGGCGCGCTATCAGGGCGGGCCGAACTTCCCCTTCACCAATGACGAGCACCGGCAATGGTTCGAGGCCTGCCGTGATCGCGGCTGGACCGCGTCGGACTGGGCGAGGGAATACGGCGGTGGCGGCTATTCCGCGGCCGAGGCCGCGGTGATCTGGGACGAGATGCGCCGGGTCGATGCGATCCGGCCGCTGAACGGTACCGGCCTGTCGATGGCCGGCCCCGCCATCCTGCAGTTCGGCAGCGAGGAGGTGAAGCGCCGCTTCCTGCCGATGATCGCCAGCGGCGAGACCTGCTGGTGCCAGGGCTTCAGCGAACCCGATGCCGGATCCGATCTGGCGGGGCTCAAGACCCGGGCGGTGTCCGATGGCGACGACTACGTGATCAACGGCTCAAAGATCTGGACCACCTTCGCCCATCGCTCGGACTGGATGTTCGGGCTGGTGCGCACCGATCCCAGCGTCAAGCAGCGCGGCATCACCTTCCTGCTGATCGACATGAAGACGCCGGGGATCGAGGTGCGGCCGATCCGCATGATCAACGGCCATTCGGTGTTCAACGAGGTGTTCTTTACCGACGTCCGGGTGCCCAGGGCCAATGTGGTGGGCGCCGAGAACCATGGCTGGTCGGTCGCCAAGTATCTGATGGAGCGGGAACGCGACACGGTGGCCGAATTCGGCTTCAGCGGCGATCTGGAGCTGGTGGATTATGCGCGCCAGTCCGGCCTCTGGCAGGACGGGCGGATCACCGATCCGCAGCTGAGGCTGGAACTGGCCGAGGCCGAGATCGACAGCTGGGCGCTGGATTGCAGCCTGCGCCGCTTCGCCGAGGAGAAGGAGGCCGGGCGCGAAAGCGGCGCCTATTCCTCGGTGCTGAAATACTGCGGTTCGCGCATCTATGCGGCACGGGCCGAGATGGTGGTGACCCTGCTGGGCGCGGAGGGGCTGGAATGGCAGTCGCGCCACGATGCCGGCGACCGCGATACCGCGGCGCAGGCCTGGTTGCTGGCCAAGGCGGTGCCGATCCTGGGCGGCACATCGGAGATCCAGCTGAACATCATCTCCCGCGCCATCCTGAACCTGCCGAACTGAGGAGGGCCCGACATGAGTTTGAGTCTGAACGAAGATCTGACGATGCTGGCCGAGAGCGCCGGGGCCCTCCTGCGCGCCGAGGCGCCGGTGGGCACGATCCGGCGGTTGCGCGAGGCGGGGCAGGGGCATGATCCGGCGATCTGGCGGCAGATGATCGACATGGGCTGGCCGGCGGCGGCGCTGCCCGAGGCCTATGGCGGGCTCGGCTTCGGCTATCGCGGTCTTGGCGTGCTGATGGAGGAGATGGGGCGCACGGTGACCGCCGCGCCGCTGTTCTCCTCTGCCTTCGTCGCCGCGCCGCTGATCCTGCGCGGCGGGTCCGAGGCGCAGAAGGCCGATCTGCTGCCGCGCCTCGCCGCCGGCGCGCTGGGCCTGAGCCTTGCCGTGGACGAGACCGCGCATCACGCCCCCGACCGGATCGCCATGATGGCGCGGGCGGAGGGCGGGGACTATGTCCTCTCCGGCCTCAAGCTCTTCGTGCCGGATGTGGCGACGGCGGATGGCTTCATCGTCGCGGCGCGGTCCGAGGGCGGTGCGGGGCTGCTCCTGCTGCGGGTGGACCGCGACGCGCCGGGGCTGGAGATCGAGCCGCTGTCGCTGGTCGACGAGCGCAGCCATGGCCGGCTGCGGTTTGACGCGGTGCAGGTACCGGCCCAGAACCTGATCGGCACGGCAGAGACCGGGGCGGCGATCCTCGGCCATGCGCTGGACATCGCCAATATCGGGCTGGCGGCGGAGCTCTACGGCATCGCCCGACAGGCGCATGACCTGACGGTGGACTATCTGAAACAGCGCAAGCAGTTCGGCGTGCTGATCGGCAGTTTCCAGGCACTGCAACACCGCGCCAGCCATATGGCGGCTGAGCTGGAGATGGCGCTGTCGAGCCTGCGCGTGGCGCTGCTGGCGATCGACGAGGAGGACCCGCGGCTGCCGCTGATCGCCAGCGCGGTCAAGGTGAAGCTCGCGCGGGTGGCGCATCTGGTCACGGCCGAGGCGATCCAGATGCACGGCGGCATGGGCATGACGGACGAGGCCGATATCGGTTTCTACCTGAAACGGGCGCGGGTGGCGCAGCAGCTCTATGGCGGGCGGCAGTACCATGCCGACCGATACGCCCGCCTGAAGGGCTACTGAGCCGCGTCCATCACCATCAGCGAGGAGAGGAGTTGCGCGATCAGCGCGACTCCTCTTTGTCGTTTCGCCGCGGGGTCCAGATCCTCCTCGCTCAGCCCGACGAGGATATGTTCGATGGCGCTGACGATGCCGCCCAGCAACAGCGGATCAGGGCGGCTGTAGCCGGCCCCGACGATCAGCTCGGCGAGCAGGTCGCAGAAGAAGCTGCCCTTGGCCTGCCACAGATCGCGGTGCTTCTCGTTCTGCGCCATGTCGCGCATCATCACGGTCAGGAAGGGGCCGGATTCCAGCGCGATCTCCACATCCATCTCGACGATGCGGCGCATCCGTTCGACCGGCGGCATCTCGGGGCTGAAGTCCTTTGATACGCCACGCAGCCGGCGCTGGGCATAGTCGAGCTGGCGTTCCACCAGCTTGCGGTAGACTTCGTCCTTGTTGCTGAAATAGCGATAGAAATGGGTGCGCGAGACACCGGCCGATTGCAGGATATCCTCGATCCGGCAGGCGGAATAGCCATGGGTGGCAAAGGCCACCGCAGCGCCCTTCAGGATGGTGCCGGTGGCGTTGCTGCCCGGCGGGCGGCCGCGCTTGCGGGGCTGGGTCGGCGGTTCGGGGGCGGCCAGCGTCCGGGCCGTTGCGATGTCGGAAGTCATGCCGGACGATAGCATTGCCGCGCCGCGAGGTTAAGGCGGCAGATTGGTGTTTCCCGCGCCCTCGGTGGTCGCGGCCGGCGGGGCGCCGGATCTGTCGCCGCTGCCGCTGTCCCCACCTGCCAAAGCCCGCGGTCCTTCGACAGGGGCAGGGCCGATTCACCCTGCGTGCGCCGGCCACCCCGCGCCCACCGTCGCGCCGGAGCTGCCGGTTCCGCCCTTGAAGTTCTGCCGCGAAGGTCTTGAAATGACTTCATGAATACAAAAGTTACCAATGGGTAACGAAAATGAATTGACAAAAACATTACTTGTCGGACAGTTTGATTTATGTCGCCGGGCGAGAGATGCGCAGGCAGAGAGGATGCGATGACACGCTGGGCAAATGCGGTGCCCAACCGCAGCGAACAACAGGAGCTGAAACGACAGGCCATCATCCGCGAGGCCGCCCGGATCTTTTCCCGCCGGGGCTGCCACGGGGCGACGCTGGACGATGTGGCGGTGCGGCTCGGGGTGACCAAGGCGGCGCTCTACCGCTACGTGCGCAACAAGAACGATCTGCTGTTCGCCTGCCACGAGGAGGCGATGGAGATCGCCGACCGCGCCCTGACCGAGGGCGAGCGGCTGGGCAAGACCGGGCTGGAGAAGATCCAGATCGGCATGGGCGCCTATCTGTCCGAGATGATCGGAGAGCTGGGGGTGCCGGTGCTGATCCTCGAGGAAAACGCGCTTCAGGGCGATGAGGCGGAAAAGATCTACGGTCTGCGCGACGCGTTCGAAAAACGCCTGCGCGGGCTGGTGGAGGAGAGGATCGCGGATGGCTCGATCCTGCAGCTGAACCCGAAACTGGCGGTGTTCATGCTGCTGGGGTCCATCCACTGG
>JBFXGQ010000472.1:0-4182 GCA_050177915.1 Pseudodonghicola sp.
CGTGCCCGGCTCTGACGGCGGCGTGCCCGACGTGGACAGCGCCAAGACCATCGGCGCCGAGATCGGCTATCCGGTGATCATCAAGGCCACCGCCGGCGGCGGCGGCCGCGGCTTGAAGGTCGCCCGCTCCGAGGCGGAGATCGAGCGCGCCTTCCAGACCGCGCGGGCCGAGGCCAAGGCCGCCTTCGGCAACGACGAGGTCTATATCGAGAAATACCTGACCACGCCGCGCCATATCGAGATCCAGGTCTTCGGCGACGGCAAGGGCAAGGCGGTGCATCTGGGCGAGCGCGACTGTTCGCTGCAGCGCCGCCACCAGAAGGTGCTGGAAGAGGCCCCTGGCCCCTGCATCACCGCCGAGGAGCGCGCCCGCATCGGCAAGGTCTGTGCCGACGCGGTGGCCAAGATCAACTATATCGGCGCCGGCACCATCGAGTTCCTCTATGAGAACGGCGAGTTCTACTTCATCGAGATGAACACCCGCCTGCAGGTGGAGCATCCGGTGACCGAGGCGATCTTCGGCGTCGATCTGGTGCGCGAACAGATCCGCGTCGCCGCCGGCGAGCCGATGTCCTTCACCCAGCAGGATCTGGTGCTGAACGGCCATGCGATCGAGGTGCGGATCAACGCCGAGAAGCTGCCGAACTTCTCGCCCTGCCCCGGCCGGATCAGCCATTACCACGCCCCCGGCGGGCTGGGCGTGCGGATGGACAGCGCGCTTTACGACGGCTATTCGATCCCGCCCTATTACGACAGTCTGATCGGCAAGCTGATCGTGCACGGCCGCGACCGTGGCGAGGCGCTGGCGCGGCTGAACCGGGCGCTGGGAGAGCTGATCGTGGATGGCGTCGACACCACGGTGCCGCTGTTCGGCGCGCTGATGCAGGAGCCGGACATCCTGACCGGGCAATACAACATCCACTGGCTGGAAAAGTGGCTTGAGGACCATTTCGGCGCCTGAGCGGATCCGCAGCGGAAGGGGCTGGTGATGTCGATCAGCCCCGAACTGCTGCTGCACGGCTATTCCATCGGGGTGTTCCCGATGGCCGAACATCGGGACGATCCGGACATCTTCTGGGTCGACCCCAAGCGGCGCGGGATCTTTCCGCTGGAGAGCTTCCATATCTCGCGCTCGCTCGCCCGCCGGATGCGGCGCGGCGGCTACAGCGTCACCATCGACCGCGATTTCGCCGGCGTCCTCGATGGCTGCGCCGACCGGGCCGAGACCTGGATCAATCAGGAGATCCGCACGCTCTACCTCGACCTGCACCGGCTGGGCCGGGCCCATTCGCTGGAGGTCTGGGAGGGCGATCAGCTGATCGGCGGCGTCTATGGCGTGGTGCTGGGGGCCGCCTATTTCGGCGAGAGCATGTTCTCGCGCCGCACCGATGCGTCAAAGATCGCGCTGGCCTATCTGGTGGACCGGCTGCGGCTGGCGGGATTCCGGCTGTTCGATACCCAGTTCCTGACCACCCATCTGGCCAGCCTCGGCGCCATCGAGATCCCGCGCGCCGACTATCAGCGCCGGCTGCGCGACGCCATCGCGCATGACGCCGATTTCACCGCCCCGCCGATCCCCTCGGCTCAGGAGGTGATACAGCGCAACACCCAGACGTCGTAGCGGTTGTGATCCAGCGCGTTCAGCGCCGGGGAAGAGGCGATCATCCAACCCTCGAAGGCCGCCTGCGCCGCGCCGTGATCCCAGATGGTGAGATAGGCATAGGCGTCGCCGGTGGGATTCTCGGTCGGATAGCGGCAATCGGCCAGCGCCACGTCGAGGCCGAAGACCTGCGCCGTGGCGCCACGGTCGATCTGCACGTCGACGGTCTGGCCGCTGACCTTGTCGAGCCCGCGCAGCACCGCGCCCAGCCCCGAACTGGCCCGTTCGGTGTCCTGCGCCGCGACCGGGGCGGCAAGCACCAGCCCCAGCGCCAGAGCGGCCAGGCTGCGGATCACTCCGTCGCCCCGCTGTCGGCGGAATCGCTGCCGGAACTGCCCGAGCCGCCAACGAATTTCAGCAGCAGCGAGACCAGGCTGACCGCGCCCTGGGTGTCGACGATCTCGGCCCCCGGGGTGAAATAATCCAGCGATCCGCCCGGCATGATCTCGACGAAATTGCCGCCCAGCAGCCCCTCGGAGGAGACCACGGCGGCGCTGTCGTCGGGAATCTCGATGCCGTTGCGGACCGAGATCCTTGTATCGGCGCGATAGGTCTCGGGGTTCAGCTCGACGCCGGTGACGGTGCCGATCTTGACCCCGGCCAGCCGCACGTCGGTGCCCACGGTCACCCCTTCGAGCGACCGGAACGACGCGGCCAGCTCATAGCCGCCGCCACCGCGCCCGAACCCGGTGGTCTGCCCGGCATAGATGGCAAAGGCGATCGCGGCGGCCATCACGGCCCCGCCGACCAGAACCTCGGTCGTGTTGTGCGACATGGCGCCCGCTCCGTTCTGCCGGCCCGGTTATTCCGGGCTCCAGGCCTCGTAATCGCTGCGCTCGACCGGGTGCGCGTTGCGGATCGAACCCGCCGGCGCATAGGCCAGCGCTGTGCCGGTCAGGTTTTCGTGATGCGGCTTTTCCCAGGGCTTGTGCTTGAGCGGCTTGTCGGTCGGCGGCTCGTTCCAGGTCCGGTGCAGCCAGCCGTGCCAGTCGGCATCGATGCGCGAGGCCTCGATCTCGCCATTGAAGATCACCCAGCGGCGGCTGTCATCGGCATTGCGATAGAACACATTGCCCTGATTGTCCTCGCCGACCTTGATACCCTTGCGCCAGGTGTGAATCTGCGTGTTGATCGTCTGCCCGTTCCACCAGGTCACGGCCCGCAGAAGAGTGTTGAGGATTGCCATGTAAGCCTCCGGCTTTTCGCTGAGGGCAGGTATGGACCAAGCGCGCGCCAAGGTCCAGATCAGAGCCTCAGATTCCCGCGCGATAGCGGCCGGACGCCGATGGATACGGCGGAAACCGATGGCCGGCATGGGGGCACCCGCTAGCGCGGCAGGTCCGGCCCCAGGGCGCAGGACCCGGATTCGGGTCCGCGCCGGAGCGGGCACGGGGCGCGCGAGCCACCCCGTGCCCGAGCGATCACGGCAGCAGCGCCGTCAGCTCGATCTCGATCCGGAATTTCGGGTCGATCAGCTTGCATTCGATCATCGTCGCCACCGGCGGGTTGGCGCCGAAGGTCTCGGCCAGCACCGGCCAGCAGGGTTCGAATTCGGCCGCGTCCTGCAGGTAGTAGTTCACCCGCACCGCATCGGCAAAGCTGGCGCCGGCCTTGTCCAGCGCCGCGCCGATGGTCTCCAGCGCGGCGCGGCACTGGGCGACCACATCGTCGCCCTGCCCCACGGTGCCGGCGACATGCACAAAGCCGCCGGCGACGACGGCCCGGCAATAGCCGATCTTGGCCTCGAACTCTCCGCCCGAGGAAATGCGTTTGATGGTCATTCTCTGTCCTCACAAAAGAAAGCGGCGCGGGAAAACCCCGCGCCGCCAGATGGGATATGCCGCTGCCTCAGCCCGCCGTCGCCGATTCCTTTTCGGCATCAGCGAAGATCTTCAGCGGCTGCGCGTCCGAGGTCACGGCCTCTTCGTTGACCACGACCTTGCTGACGTTGTCCATGCTGGGCAGTTCGAACATGGTATCCAGCAGGATATCCTCCATGATCGAGCGCAGCCCGCGCGCGCCGGTTTTGCGTTCGATGGCGCGCTTGGCGATCGCCTTGAGCGCGTCGTCGGTGAACTGCAGCTCGGTGTCTTCCAGCTCGAACAGGCGCTGATACTGCTTGACCAGGGCGTTCTTCGGCTTGGTCAGGATGGTGACCAGCGCGTCCTCGTCCAGATCCTCCAGCGTGGCGATCACCGGCAGACGGCCGACGAATTCCGGGATCAGGCCGAATTTCAGCAGATCCTCGGGCTCCAGATCCTTGAAGATCTCGCCCACGCCGCGCGCATCGACATCACGCACATCGGCGCCGAAGCCCATGGCCGAGCCCTTGCCGCGCTGCGCGATGATCTTGTCGAGACCGGCGAAGGCGCCGCCGCAGATGAACAGGATGTTGGTGGTGTCGACCTGCAGGAATTCCTGCTGCGGGTGCTTGCGGCCGCCCTGCGGCGGGACCGAGGCGACGGTGCCTTCCATCAGCTTCAGCAGCGCCTGCTGCACGCCCTCGCCCGACACGTCGCGGG
>JBFXGQ010000473.1:0-4176 GCA_050177915.1 Pseudodonghicola sp.
TGAACGGCGCGAAGGCCGGCAGGAAGTCGGGCGCCGGGAACAGATAGGTGACCTTCTCGGTCGCCATCGCGGCGGTCGCCGACAGCGCCAGGGCGGCCGCGGCGATGGTGTTGACGATCTTGAATTTCATGACAACCTCCGTTGGGATCTTGGTTTTTCTGTCGCGGGGGGCGTTACAGCTTGTCTGCGATCTGGGTCAGCCCGTCCGCCACCACGGCAGGATCGGTCAGCAGAACCTCGTGCCCGCCGGGAATTTCGACGGTGTCGAAATCGCCGAGCCACGTGGCCATGCCCTGCCACGCCCCTTGTGGGAGCGAGGTGTCATCGGTGGCCAGAAGGACGAATTTCGGCGCCGTGACATCGGCGAAGGATGCGGCGTCGAGCTTGTGGGTGTAGTAGCTGAACGGCTGCGGCACCATGGCGTCGATGATCCGGCTGGCCTCCGCCTCGGGAACGCCGGCCAGCAGGACGTGGCGCCAGAAACCTTCGTCCACCGGCAGGCTGTTGTCGGGCGAGGCGGCAGCGGCTGCGGCGAACAGCTTGCCGAGATCGGGCGGCAGCGCCTCGAACAGCGAGGTGCCGTCCGGCACCAGAAAGGCATCGTGGAACACCACGGCATCGAGCTTGTCGGCGACCTTGCCCGCAGCCTGCTGCAGCAGCACGCCGGCGGCGGAATGGCCGACCAGCACCACATGGCCGTCATAGGCGGAGACCGCATCGACGAGAGCGGTCTCGATCGCGTCGAAGGTGACCGATGCGCGGTCGGCCTCCTTGCCATAACCCGGCAGCCTGACGGCCTCGGCGGTATGGCCCCGCTTTTCCAGCTCGGCAATCACCCCGTCCCAGGCATCGGCGACATGCCAGGCACCGTGGACCAGGACGAAATGCTCGCTCTCCGCCGCCACGGCCGAGGCCGAGAGCACCGCGGTCGCCGCCGCCGCGAGAGAGTTGATCAAGGCTTTCTTCATGTGTTGCTCCCTGTTGCCCGATCTGTGTCAGGCGGCTTTTTCTTCGAGTTTGAGGTATTTGAAGAGCTGGGCGGCATAGTCGCCCACCTCGGGCAGCACGCGGCGTTTGATCGGTTCGTTGCGATGCGGCAGGTCGATCTTGATCTCGGCCACCACCGATCCGGGCCGTTCGCTCAGCACCAGGATGCGGTCGGACATCAGCACCGCCTCGGCCAGATCGTGGGTGATCAGCAGCGTGGTCTTGCCGGCCTCGGCGATGGTCTTGGCGAAGGAGTTCTGCAGCAGCAGCTTGGTCTGCGCGTCGAGCGCCGAGAAGGGTTCGTCCAGCAGGATGATCTCGGGGTCGATGGCCAGCGTCCGCGCCAGCGCCGCCCGCTGGCGCATCCCGCCGGAAAGCTGATAGGGATAGTGGCGGTCGAAGCCTTCCAGATGGCAGTGCTTCAGCTCGGCCATGGCGCGGGCGCGGCGGTCGGCCTTGGCCACGCCGCGGGCCTCGAGCCCGAATTCGATGTTCGAGATGATGCTGCGCCAGGGCAGCAGCAGGTCCTTTTGCAGCATGAAGCCGACATGGGCGTTGGGCCCGTCGACCGGCCGGCCGCTGACCAGAACCTCGCCCCGGGTCGGCTGATAGAGACCGGCGGTCATCGACAGGATGGTCGACTTGCCGCAGCCCGACGGCCCGACCACCGAGACGAATTCCCCCTTGTCGACGCGAAAGCTGACGTCCGAGACGGCGGTCATCTCGCCACCGGCGGTGGTGGGGAAGGCCTTGGTGACCGAGCGGAACTCAAGCGCCATAGCCATTCGCCTCATAGGCCGCATCGAGATCGGCGTTGATCGCTGCCAGTTCCTCGGCCAGCAGCGCCTCGGTCCAGTCGGTGCGGCCCGAGACCGGGGCGGGCAGGGCGCGGGCGGCCAGCGCCTCGGCGACCTTGGCGTAATCGTGGGCGCCGGCGGCGTAGATCTCCATCAGCGTCTCGGCCAGCGCGGTCTCCGCCGCGCCCAGCGCGCGACCCTGGCACTGATGCGCCAGGTCGGGGCGGCTGGTGTCGCGGGCCCGTTCCGACAGCCTGTCCTTGAATGCGTCCATGTGTCTAAGCCTCCTGTTGCGCGTAACTGTTCAAATATAAACAGTATGTTCAAAAATTAGATTGGCGCAGCGATCCCCCGCGAGTCAAGGGAATTTCAGGCGGATTGCCCTGCCGCGTTGACAACTGCCTGTATCCGCGACAACAATTCTAATAAGAACATGATGCCCAATAATGAACACATCAGGAATTGCGCAGGTGAAGGGAGCGTTCGGATGACGGAGTTGAGAATCGCCGTGGCCGGTGGCGGCGTCGGCGGCATGACGGCGGCGCTGGCGCTGCAGGCGCGTGGCCATCAGGTGAAGATTTACGAGCGGGCAAGGGCGTTTGGCCGGATCGGCGCCGATGTGAACCTGACCCCCAATGCGGTGCATGCGCTGGACGGCGTCGGTGTCGGCGCGGCGCTGCGCGCCACCGGCGCGCGGGCCGAATTCCGCATCAGCCGGATGTGGGACGACGGCCGCGAAACCTCGCGCCTGCCGATGAGTCGCGCGGCAGAGGAGAAATACGGCGCCCCGCAGCTGGCCATCCATCGCGCCGATCTGCTGGAGGCCCTGCAGGCGGCGCTGGCGCCCGGGACGATGCAGTTCGGTGCCGGTGTCGCCGGGGTCGCGCAGGGGACCGAGGGCGCCGTGCTGTTGCTGGAGGACGGCAGCCGCGTCGAGGCCGATGTGGTGATCGGCGCCGATGGCATCCATTCGGCGATCCGTACCGCGCTCTTCGGGCCGGACGCGCCGAAATTCTCCGGCCTCGTGTCCTGGCGGGCGGTGGTGCCGCGGGCGGCGCTCGACGGTCTGCCCAACCTCGACAGTTTCACCAAATGGTGGGGGCCGGAGGCGACGCGCCAGATCGTCACCTTCCCGCTGACCCGGGGCGAGGAGATCTTCGTCTTCGCCACCACCGGCCAGGACGGCTGGGGCGAGGAGGGCTGGACCCTGCCCGGCGATATCGCCGAGCTGCGCGCAGCCTATGCCGATTTCCACCCCGAGGCGCGGGCGCTGCTGGCGGCCTGCGGCGAGGTGATGCGCTCGGCGCTGCATATTCGCGAACCGATGCCGCACTGGTCGCAGGGGCGGGTGACGCTGCTGGGCGATGCGGCGCATCCGATGGTGCCCTTCATGGCGCAGGGCGCCTGCATGGCGATCGAGGATGCCATCGTGCTGGCCCGGGCGCTGGACGCGGGCACGGGCGATGTGCCGGCGGCGCTGACGACCTATGAGGACAGCCGCCGCGACCGCACCGCGGCGGTGCAGCGCGGCTCGCTCGCCAACGACTGGATGAAGCAGGGCGGCAATGCCGACTGGGTCTATGGCTATCACGCCTGGACCGCGCCGCTGGGGGTGCCCGCCTCGGCGGCGTGAGCTGGCAGCGAAAGCCTGTTGTCCGGGGCGTCAGCCCCGGTTCGCGCCCGACCCGCCCCCCAGGGCGGGCGCGAAATGCGACCCCCCCTCGGGCCGGGCGCGAACCTCTGGTCCCGGGCAGTGACTGCAGATGAAAAAGGGGCGCCCTCGCAGGCGCCCCAGTCATTCACTCACACTCGAAACTCAGGCGGCTTCGTATTTGACCCCGTCGTCGCCGGACTGGCCGATCACCGACCACACCGTCGCCGGCGCGGCGGAATCGTTGCGGAACCAGTGCTTGCGCCCGGCCGGCGTCTTGACCAGATCGCGCGGACCCAGTTCGGTCTCGACCACCTCGCCATTCTCTTCCCAGCCGACGACCAGCGATCCCTCCAGCACCATCAGCGCATCCTCGACCGGACGCACGAAGGGTTTCACGCCGACGCGGCTGGGCACGCCCCACATCTCCTTGCGGCAGGTGTCGTTCCCGATCCCGCCGTCGCCGACATAGATCTTGCGGGTGAACCCGGCATCTTCCCAGAGGGTCGGCTGTTCATGATGGCGCACCACATATTTCGACATCAGCTGTTGCAGCGGATGGGCGCCGTTGCGGTCGAATTTCATCGTCTTGCCGGGCTGCGCGCCGAAGGTGCGGGCCAGCTCGGTCGGGTGTTCCTTGGGGTGATAGTGGTAGACCGGCGGCAGCGGCTTGCCGCCATCGACCGAGATCGACATCAGCACCGGCTCCACCCCGTCGACGCGGAAACCATGGCCGATCTC
>JBFXGQ010000474.1:0-4175 GCA_050177915.1 Pseudodonghicola sp.
CGCCGCGTCCTGATTGCCATACCGACGATCCTGCTGATCTCGGTCTTCGTCTTCGGGATGCAGAAATTGTTGCCGGGTGACCCGGTGCTGGCGATGGCGGGCGAGGAACGCGATCCGGCCACGCTGGAATACCTGCGCGAGAAGTATCACCTGAACAAGCCGATCCCGGTGCAATATGCGATGTGGATCGGCAATGCGGTGCAGGGCGATCTGGGCATCTCGCTGCGCACCCGGCAGCCGGTGCTGGAACTGATCGGCGACAAGCTGCCGGTCACCATCCAGCTGGCGGTGATGGCGCTGATCGTCGCGCTGCTGATCGGCATCCCGGCCGGGATCCTCTCGGCCTATCGCAAGGGGACCTGGGTGGACTGGGTGGCCAATGTGACGGCCCTGTCGGGGCTGTCGATCCCGAATTTCTGGCTGGGGATCATGCTGATCCTGCTGGTGTCTGTGAAACTGGGCTGGTTGCCGGCCTCGGGCTATGTGCCGCTGACCGAAGACCCGCTGCGCTCGCTCTCGACCATGCTGATGCCGGCGATCGTGCTCGGCACCGGCCTTGCCGCGACCCTGATGCGGCACACCCGCTCGGCCATGCTGGGCGTGCTGCGGTCCGATTATGTCCGCACCGCCCGCGCCAAGGGGCTGGCGGAGCGCGTGGTGCTGATGAAACACGCGCTGCGCAACGCGCTGGTGCCCATCGTCACCGTCACCACCCTGCTGTTCGGCGAACTGCTGGGCGGCGCGGTCCTGACTGAGCAGATCTTCACCATCCCGGGCTTCGGCAAGCTGGTGGTGGATGCCGTCTTCAACCGCGACTACGCCGTGGTGCAGGGGATCGTGCTGTGCACCGGGATCGGCTTCATCGCCATGAACATTCTCGCCGACGCGGCCTACCGTGTCCTCAACCCGCGGATGGGCGACAAATGACTGCCACAGATCTCTCTCAAGCCACCGATGCCGTGCCGCCGCGCCGCCGCAGCCGCTTTCTGACCAAGCTCGCGGGCAATCCCGTGGCGCTGCTGGGCGCGGCAATGGTGATCTTCTTCGTTCTCATCGCCGCCCTGGCGCCGCTGCTGCCGATCGCCGATCCGGTCGCCACCGACTGGCTCGCCGTGCGCAAGCCGCCGTCCTGGGCGCATCCGCTCGGCACCGACGAGATCGGCCGCGATCTGCTGTCCCGGATGATCTGGGGGGCGCAGGCCTCGCTGCTGGCCGGGGTCGTCTCGGTCGCCATCGCGGTGGCGCTGGGGGTGCCGCTGGGGATCGCCTCGGGCTATCTGCGTGGCTGGACCGACGCCGTCATCAGCCGCATCACCGAGGCGCTTCTGGCCGCGCCCTTCCTGATCCTGGCGATCGCGCTGGCCGCCTTTCTCGGACCGTCGCTGTCCAATGCGATGATCGCCATCGGGCTGTCGGCGATGCCGGTGTTCATCCGTCTGGCCCGGGCCCAGACGATGACCGTGATGACCGAGGATTATGTCGAAAGCGCCCAGGCGATCGGCCTTGGCCACCTGCCGCTGATCGGGCGCTATATCCTGCCCAACATCGTCGCGCCGATCCTGGTGCAGGCGACCCTGACCATCGCCACCGCGATCATCGCCGAGGCGTCGCTCAGCTTCCTCGGTCTCGGCCAGCAACCGCCGGCGCCGTCCTGGGGCTCGATGCTCAACATCGCCAAGAACTTCCTCGAACAGGCGCCCTGGATGGCGCTGTGGCCGGGGATCACGATCTTCCTCGTGGTGCTGGGCTTCAATCTTCTGGGCGACGGTTTGCGCGACGCGCTCGATCCGCGTAGCAGCTGACGCGACACCCGACCGGCCGGCCATCCGGCGGCCACCACAATACAGAACTTGGCGCTGCCAAAGCGTGGGGCGCCGTCAGAAAAGGGAAATGACATGACCTTCACGACCCGGCCCGAGATCCTCGGCACCTTCGGTGTCGCCACCTCGACGCACTGGCTGGCCTCCGCGGTCGGCATGGCGATACTCGAGAAGGGCGGCAACGCCTTTGACGCCGCCGTGGCGATGGGCTTCACGCTGCATGTGGTCGAGCCGCATCTGAACGGGCCGCTCGGGGATCTGCCGGCGATCATCCGGCCCGCCGGGGCCGAGGCGCCGACGGTGATCTGCGCGCAGGGCGTGGCGCCGGCAGGGGCCACGATCGAACATTACCGGTCCGAGGGGCTGAACATGATCCCCGGCTCGGGCCTGCTGGCGACGGTGGTGCCGGGCGCCTTCGACGGCTGGATGCTGATGCTGCGCGATCATGGCACCCTGAGCCTGCGCGAGGTTCTTGAACCCGCCATTCATTATGCCGAGAAGGGGCATCCCGTGCTGCCGCGGGTGTCCGCCACCATCGCGGGGCTTGCGGATTTCTTCCGGGACGAATGGCCGACCTCCTTTGCCACCTGGCTGCCCGGCGGCACGGCGCCGGCGCCGGAAAGCCTGTTCCGCAACCCCGATCTCGCCGCGACCTGGGTCCGGCTGCTGGCCGAGGCCGAGGCGGTCTCGGGGCGCGAGGCGCAGATCGACGCGGCGCGGGCGGCCTTCTACAAGGGCTTCGTCGCCGAGGCCATCGACAACTGGATGCGCGAGGCCTGCGTGATGGATGCCGCCGGCGGACGGCGCAAGGGCGTGCTCACCGGCCAGGACATGGCCAACTGGCAGGCCAGCTACGAGGCGCCGGCCAGCGTCGATTACGAAGGCTGGCAGGTGTGGAAGGCCGGGTTCTGGAGCCAGGGGCCGAGCCTGTTGCAATCCCTGCGCACGCTCGAAGGCTCGGGCGTCGCTGAGATGGACCCCAACGGGGCCGAATTCGTCCATACCGTGACCGAGGCGATGAAGCTGAGCTTTGCCGACCGCGAGGCCTATTATGGCGATCCCGACTTCGCCCCGATCCCGGCCGAGACGCTGCTGTCGCGCGACTATGCCGCGACGCGCCGCGCCCTGCTGGGCGAACGGGCGTCGCTGGCGCAGCGGCCCGGTCAGATCCCCGGGCTGGAAGCCTGGGCGGCTGCGGCGGTCGCACGCGGTGGTGCCGAACCCGAGGTGCCGGCCGGTGTCGGCGCGGGCGAACCGACGATGGCCCACCTGACCGAAAAGCGCGGCGATACGGTGCATATCGACGTGATCGACCGCTGGGGCAATTCCGTCTCGGCCACGCCCTCGGGCGGCTGGCTGCAAAGCTCGCCGGTGGTTCCGGGGCTGGGGATGCCGCTCAACAGCCGGGCGCAGATGTTCTGGCTGGAAGAGGGGCTCGCCACCTCGCTCAAGCCCGGGGCACGGCCGCGCACGACGCTGTCGCCCTCGATGGCGCAGGCGCCGGATGGGCGGCAGCTGGCCTTCGGCACCCCGGGCGGCGACCAGCAGGACCAGTGGCAGCTGATCTTCTTCCTGCGTCTGGTTCATGCCACGCGCAACCTGCAGGAGGCGATCGACGCGCCGCTGTTCCACACCGCGCATTTCCAGGCGTCCTTCTATCCGCGTGCGACCCAGCCCGGCCATCTGATGGTGGAGCCCGCGCTCGGCGCCGAGACCATCGCGGCGCTGCGTGCGAAAGGCCATGCGGTCGAGGTCGCCGAACCCTGGACGGTGGGCCGGCTGACCGCCGCGCAATACGACGCGTCGGGCCTGCTGCGCGCCGCCGCCACGCCGCGGCTGATGCAAGCCTATGCCATCGGCCGCTGAGCCGCGTGAGGAGACAGTGACATGACCTGGTCCATCGTTGCCCGTGATGCCGAGACCGGCGCGCTTGGCGTCGCCGTGGCGAGCCGCTTTTTCGCCGTCGGCGCCCTCGTGCCCCATATCCGCCCCGGCCGCGCGGCGGTGGCCACGCAGGCCTTCATAAGCCCGATCTGGGGCATCGAGGCCGCCGACCGCATGGCAGCGGGCGAGGGGGCGGCCGAGGTTCTGGCCGATCTCGTCGCCCGCGATGGCGGGCAGGCGATGCGCCAGGCCCATATGATCGACGCCGAGGGCCGCTCGGCCGCGCATACCGGCGCCAGCTGCATCGACTGGGCCGGGCATCTGATCGGCGCGGGCGTCTCGGTCGCCGGCAATATGCTGGCGGGTCCCGCGGTGATCGCGGAGACGCTGAAAAGCTACGAGGCCAACGCCGCCTTGCCCTTCGCCGAACGTCTGATGACGGCGATGGAGGCGGGGGAGGCGGCCGGCGGC
>JBFXGQ010000475.1:0-4166 GCA_050177915.1 Pseudodonghicola sp.
GGCCGATATCGTCGCCCGCGACGAGACCGAGCAGGGCGACCGGGCACTGCTGAACCTCGGGCATACCTTCTGCCATGCGCTGGAGGCGGCCACCGGCTATTCCGACCGGCTGCTGCATGGGGAGGGGGTGGCGATCGGCTGCGCCCTGGCGTTCGAGCTGTCGTCGCGGCTGGGGCTCTGTTCGCAGGAGGACCCGAGCCGGGTACGCGCGCATCTGCGGGCGATGGGGATGAAGGTCGATCTGGACGACATCCCGGGGCCGCTGCCGGATGCCGAGGGGCTGCTGGAACTGATGGCGCAGGACAAGAAGGTGGTCGACGGCCAGCTGCGCTTCATCCTGGCGCGCGGCATCGGCGACTCCTTCGTTACCTCGGACGTGCCGCGCGCGGCGGTGCTGAAACTGCTTGAGGACGCGCTGGCGGCGCGGTGAGCCTGTCGCGCCGACACCTGCGGGGCTGAGAAGTGCACTGAGGGCCACGCCCGCCCCTGGGTGGGCGTTTCGCCGGGGCGAGCGAGGCGCGACGTTTTCGTCAGAACATCTTGGGGTCGGTGCGGAAGGTCGACGAACACCCGCCCGGGGGGGGAGGGGCGGGCGTGGCCCGGCGTAAGCGCCGGGCAGGCGCCTGAACAAAGAGCGCGGTCGCAGCGTTGGCGCCTATCGCCCCTTGATCACCATCAGCTCCCCCACATTCTCGCGGGTGATATAGCCGATCATATGCCCCTTGCTGTCGGTCACCGTCACCGCCGGCGCCCCCTTGTAGAGCGCGTCCAGCACCTTCTCGAGCCGGGCGGTCAGGGGCAGGGCGGGGATGTCGGTCTGCATGATCTCGGTCACCGGCCGGGTCCGCGGCGCGTCCTGAGCCAGCGCCGCAAACAGCGCGTTGCGGGTGACGAAGCCCTGCAGCCCGCCGTCGGGCCCGACCACCGGAAACTCGTGCTGGGTGGTATGCACCAGCGCCGAGGCTGCCGCATCCAGCGTATCCTGCGGGGTGAGGCGTTCGAAACTGGTGATCGTGGCGTCCCGCGCGGTCAGCCGGCGCGCCACCGCCCGCATCGCCACATCCTGGCTTTCGGCATTGGCGGCGAAGAAGATGAAGACGGCGATCAGCACCAGGATCGGATTGCCGCTGCTCAGCCCGGCGAAGCCGAACAGAAAGGCCACGATCTGCCCCGCCGTCGCCGCCACCTGGGTGGCGCGCACCCGGTCCATGGCCAGCGCCAGCACCGCCCGGAACACCCGGCCGCCATCCATCGGGAACGCCGGGATCAGGTTGAACAGCGCCAGGAACAGGTTCACCGCCGCCAGCCGCTCGACGAAATTCGCGCGGGTCTGGTCCAGCTCTCCGGCGATGTCGAACGAGGTCTTGGCGCCCAGCGCCATCAGCACCGCCCAGATCGCCACATTGACCAGCGGCCCGGCGATCGCCACCGCGATCTCCTGCGCCGGCTTCTCGGGCATCTTCTCAAGCTGGGCCATGCCGCCGATCGGCAGCAGCGTGATCGAGGGGGTGCGGATGCCATAGCGCCGCGCGGTCAGGGCATGGCCGAATTCATGCGCCACCACGCAGGCAAACAGCGCGATGACGAAGGCCACGTTCTCCAGCGCCGCCGGCCAGCCGTCTGCGGCATAGGCGGCATAGCCGATCCAGGCCAGCAGCAGCAGAAAGGTGACGTGGACCCGCAGTTCCGATCCGAACAGCCTGCCGATGGAGAAAGACCAGCTCATGTCGCCGCCTCTTGCTGAATGCGAAACGGGGCGCAGTGCTGCGCCCCGTGAGCCCGATCAGAACGGGATTTCGTCGTCGTCGATATTGCTCGACGGGCCGCCGCGGCCGCCGCCGGAGGGGCCGCCGCCATAGGGGTCGCCCTGCGGGCCGCTGTCATAGCCGCCGTTGTCGTAGCCGCCGCCATAGCCGCCGCCCTGACCGCCGCCATAGCCGCCCTGACCACCGCCCTGGCCGCCGCCCTGACCGCCGTCGCGGCCGTCGAGGAAGGTCAGCTCGCCCGAGAACGGCCGCAGCACCACCTCGGTGGTATAGCGGTCCTGACCGTTCTGGTCCTGCCACTTGCGGGTTTCCAGCTTGCCCTCGACATAGACCTTGGAGCCCTTGCGCAGATATTGTTCGGCCAGCCGCGCCAGGTTCTCGTTGAAGATCGCCACCGAATGCCATTCGGTCTTCTCGCGCCGCTCGCCGGTGTTGCGGTCTTTCCAGGTGTCCGACGTGGCGATGCGCAGGTTGCAGACCTTGCCGCCGTTGGGGAAGCTGCGCACTTCGGGGTCGCGGCCCAGATTGCCGATGAGAATGACTTTGTTCACTGAGCCGGCCATGGGACTCCCTCGCCTTATTTTATCCAGATTGCATCCAGCCAATGCCCGAATCTGCCTAGCGCCGGTTCGGGCCCGATGCGGGGCACCCTATAGCATCCTGACGCGCGGATAAAACACGCTTATCCGGCGCCCCGGAGGCGACGCGCGGCAGCGCCCCGCCGCTGCTGTCGGTGAAACTTTTCTTTGCCCGCAGAATATGTATATTTGCGCCGGTGTGAAACGGGGCAGGACAGGACCGGTATGCGCGGGTTCGCCGTCGGAGTGATGATTTCCCTTGGGGTTGCGGGTGTGTCGGCGGGGCCGGCGGATGCGGATATTTTCGCGACCCGCGGGCAGAAGAACCTCTTCAAGTCGCAGACCCGGGTGCTCGATACCCGCGCCGCGAGCCAGTACAACGACTCGGTGCGGCTGCAGCCGCCCTCGGTGCATACGCCCAGCAAATGGGGCCCGCTGCCCTATGCCGGCAAGTACAAGGGCGAGTTCCTGCATATGGCGCGCGAGGCGGCGCGGCGCCATGAGGTGCCCGAGGATCTGTTCCTGCGGCTGGTGCAGCAGGAATCGAACTGGAACCCCAATGCGATTTCGCACAAGGGGGCGCTGGGGCTGGCGCAGCTGATGCCCGATACCGCGCGGCGGCTGGGGGTGGACCCGGCCGATCCCTACGAGAATCTCGACGGCGGCGCCCGCTATCTGGCGCGGCAGTACCAGCAGTTCAAATCCTGGCGCCTGGCGCTGGCGGCCTATAACGCCGGGCCCGATGCGGTGAAGAAGCACGGCGGCGTGCCGCCCTATGCCGAGACCCAGAATTACGTCAAGGTCATCTGGGGCAGCTGAGCGCCCTGCGTCCCGCCGCCGCAAGCGGTGCGGTCGCTTTTGGGATTTGCGTCAGATCAATTCCTGACTATATCGCTATGATATACCGGCGCCGGGGATGGGGCCGGAAAAGGGGATGATCATCATGAAGCTTGCGGGGAAAGCGCGGCGCGCGGCCTGTGCGGCGCTGCTGGCGACGGCTCCGATCGCCGGGCAGGCGGCCGAGCCTGTCTATGGCAGCCTTGCGGCATTGGGCGAGGCGCTGTTCTTCGATCCCAACCTGTCGCAGAACCGCACCCAGTCCTGTGCCACCTGCCATTCCCCCGACGCGGGCTTCGTCGACCCGCGCGAGACCGACGCCGGGCGCGCGGTGTCGCTGGGCGACGACGGCCGGTCGCTGGGCGGGCGCAACGCACCCACCGCCGGCTATGCGGCGATGACGCCGCCGTTCCACCTGACCGCAGACGGCAAATGGCAGGGCGGGCTGTTCCTGGACGGCCGCGCCGCCACGCTGGAGGATCAGGCCGGCGGTCCGCCGCTGAACCCGGTCGAGATGGGCATGCCCGACCGCGCCGCGGTGGTGGCGCGGCTGCGCGAGAACCCCGATTACGTCGCGGCCCTCGGCGCGCTGGTGGCACCCGACGTCTTCGACGATCCCGACCGCGCCTATGCCGGCATGACCGCCGCCATCGCCGCCTATGAGCGGACGCCGGAGTTCGCCCCCTTCGACAGCAAATACGACCGCTACCTGCGCGGCGAGTATCAGCTCAGCCCGGAGGAGGATCTGGGCCGGCTGCTGTTCTTTTCGCAGCAGTTCACCAACTGCAACCTCTGTCACCAGCTGAAACGCAGCGCGGTGGACCCGGAGGAGAGCTTCACCAACTACCAGTATCACAACATCGGCGTGCCGGCGAACCCGGCGCTGGCGGGCGGCCCCGATCGGGGGCTGCTGGACAACCCGCAGGTGGACGACCCGGCCGAGGCCGGCAAGTTCAAGGTGCCCAGCCTGCGCAACGTCGCGGTG
>JBFXGQ010000476.1:0-4165 GCA_050177915.1 Pseudodonghicola sp.
CGCTCCGGCGGCAAATGACGCCCTCGGCGGTGTCCAAGATGATGACCCGGCTCGAGACGCGCCTCGGCGCGACCCTGCTGCGCCGGTCGACCCGGCGGGTGCAGGTTACCGAAGAGGGACAGGCATTCGCCCGATCCGCCCGCTCGGTGCTCGAGGCGCTGGATCAGGCCGAACGCGAGGCCGGGTGCGGCCCCGTTGCGGGTCTCGTGCGCCTCGCCACCAGTGCCGCCTACGCGAACCATGTCCTCGCCCCCGTTCTGCCCGAGTTGCTGGATCGCCATCCTGAGCTGGACCTCGAACTGATCGTCAGCGACGGTGTCAGCGACATGGCCGCCCAGCCCATCGACCTCGCGGTACGCGCCGGCCCGCTGCCCGACAGCCGCCTTCAAGCACGGTCGCTCGGCTCCACCGAGGTCCTGACCGTCCGCGCGCCCGGCGCGCCGGACAACCGCATCGGCTTTGCCTATCCACGGCGCGATCCGCTCTGGCGGGACACCGCCCCCCGGCTGCGCGCCACGGATGGTAACACCATCGCCGCGCTTGCCGCCGCCGGCTGCGGCACCGCCCGCGCCGCGGCCTTTGTCATCCGCGCGGCCCTGGCCTCCGGAACCCTGGAAATCGTTCCCGGCAGCGCCGTCGGCCGCGAAGACTTCCACATCGTCTACCTCGGAAAGTCGGCCACCCTGCCCCCGCGCATCTCCACCGTGGTAGACTTCCTGACCCGGCGCGGGCGGGTCTGATGCGCGTTCCGCCGCCGGGCGCACGAAATGCGCCAGAATCGGCGAAACGGACCTGCTGCTGAGCTATCCCTGAGCTGCCCCCAGCTGTGCCAATTGCCCGATGACAACCTGCTCGCCACGGAAAAGCGGGGCGAGCGGACAGGCAATGCCGCCGCAGACCCCCAGCAGGGAGCGGGCGCCGTTTCTGGCCGCAAACCGCGAAACAGGAAGGATACCGGTTCGAACGCGGCAGGCGACACCGTCAGCGGAGACTGAGGAAAATTCGTTCCGGGGAAGACAGGAAGGCTCTTGGCCAAACGCGGCATCCGGAATCAGACAAAGGCGGGACTGGCCCGACCCTACGACCGCACGCTCAACTGGGTACCGCCACGCTTTTTTCTGGAAGATCCACCTGTGGGGTCAGGCATCTGACATGAAAGTCAATTTCGCCTGACGTCCCACAAGAAGGATGCAGTGGCGGACCGAGGAGGATTCGAACCCCCGACCCCTTGATTCGTAGTCAAGTACTCTATCCAGCTGAGCTATCGGTCCACTGTGGGGGAGCATGTATCTTCCCCAATCGGGGTTTGCAATCCCAATTTCGATGTTTTTTCACGCGGCGGTCACATAGTTCGAAAAACCTCGGATCCGGCCCCGCCGCGCCGGCCGGCGTCACGCCGCCGAGATCTCCAGCGCGGTCATCGAACGCGGCAGGCGGATCAGGAAAACCGTGCCTTCCGGCCCGCTCCGGGCCAGATCCAGCGTGCCGCCGTGGCCGCGCACCAGCTCGGCCGAGATGGCAAGGCCCAGCCCCGCCCCGCCGGCGCGGGCGCCACCGCGGAACGGGGTGAACAGATTCTCCCGCGCCTTGGCGGGCAGGCCGGGGCCGGTGTCGGCGACCTCGATCCACCAGTTGTCGTCATCCTCGCGGGCCGAGACCGTGACCCTGCCCGGCCGACGCGCCACCTCCAGCGCCTGGCGGGCGTTGCGCACCAGATTCAGAATCACCCGGAACAGCTGTTCGGGATCGGCACGCAGCTCCAGCCCCTTGGGCACCTCGTTCTCCAGCCGTACCGCATCGCCGGCCAGCGCCAGCCGCTCGCTGTCGATCACATCGTCGGCGATGGCGGCCAGCGGCACCATGCGCAGCGCCGGCGGCGGCTCCTCTGCCCGACCGAAGGCCAGCGTGCTTTCGCACAGCGACACCGCGCGGGCGATGGAGTTGACCAGCTTCGGCGCCAGCCGGCGCACGCGGGGATCCTCGCTGGCGTCGATCCGGTCGGTGATCAGCTGCGCGCTGGTCAGGATATTGCGCAGATCGTGGCTGACCTTGGCCACCGCACCGCCCAGCTGCGCCATGCGCTCGCGCTGCTTCAGCACCTGGGTCAGCTCCACCTGCATCTGCCGCAGCGCCTCCTCGGCCTCGCGCAGCTCGGTCACGCCGGCGCGCGGCTGGATGATGCCGCGGGCATCCTCGGGCGCGGCGGCATAGCGTTTCATGTAGCGCACCACGCCCTTGATCGGGCGCACCAGAAACATGCGCACCGCCACGAAGAGCAGCAGCGCGGTGACGATCGAGATCACCGCCGACAGCAGCAGGATGCGCAGCCCGTAGTCGATCATCGCCGCGCGCAGCGGCGCGGTCTCCATCGTGACCTCGATCAGCAGGCCGGCGTCCTGGGTCGGCGCGCCGATCACCCGGACGATCTGATTCTCCGGCGTGACCAGCCGCAGCACCGCGTCGCGGATCAGCACCACCGCGCCGGCGTCGCGCAGGTCGTAGGTTTCGGCGATCGGCTCGGGGATCGGCGAGGACAGCATCAGCTGCCGCATCTCGTCGCGCCTGAGCACGACGTTGAACACCTGGGCGTTACGCAGCAGTTCGGCCTCAAGATCGCTGTCCAGCATGTCGTCGGCCAAGAGCGCCATCGAGGCGATCTGCGCCCGCTCCAGCCGGTCATGCAGGTAATCGACCCGAAACCGCGCGATCGAGGGCACAAAGATCAGCACCTCGGCCAGCATCACGAAGACCGTGGTCAGGATCAGAAACCGGCCCGAAAGCGAATTCAGCATACAGTCCTATCCCGGTCAGGGCAGGTATCTCTGCACCGCCCGAACCACCCGTTTGACTGCCTGATTCTCAAACAGCCTCGGAGAGAAATAGGCCCCCGTCACCCGTTTGTTAAGCTCACCCAGTGTCGGATAGGGCAGGACCGTGCCGGCAATCGCGCGCATCTTCATCCCGTTGGCCAGCGCGAGCGCCCAGATCCCGATCAGTTCGCCCGCCTGAGGGCCGACGATGGCGGCACCCACCGGACGGCCACGCACCACCATCACCTTGGCGAAACCGGCGGTCTGGCCTTCGGCGATGGCGCGGTCGTTGTCGGCGTAATCGGCGCGCACTACCTGCAGCCGGTCGCCATGCGCGGCCCGCGCCTCGGCCTCGGTCAGGCCGACCTGCGCCAGCTCCGGGTCGGTATAGGTGACGCGCGGGATATGGGCGGTCGTCGCCCGCGCCGGCAGGCCGAACAGGGCGGACCGGACGACGACGCCGGCGTGATAGCCCGCCACATGGGTGAACTGCAGCCCGCCCGCCGCGTCACCGATGGCATAGACCCGGCGGTTGCTTGTGCGCAGGCCGGCGTCGGTGCGAATGCCGGTCGCGGTGGTCTCGATCCCGGCCACCGCCAGATCGAGCCGCGCCGTATCGGCCCGCCGCCCCAGCGCCAGCAGCAGGTGCGAGCCGTCGAAGCCCCGCCCGTCCTGGGTTTCGAGCCGAATCGCCCCGGCACCGCCGGAGACGCGGGCGATGCGGGCGCCCTCGACGACTTCCACCCCCTCGGCGCGCAGCTGCGCCAGCACCACGGCGGCCAGCTCCGGGTCCTCGCGGCCCAGCACCCGGTCGCCTTCGATCACCGTCACCCGCGCCCCCAGACGGATATGCGCCTGCGCCATCTCCAGCCCGATCGGGCCGCCGCCGGCGATCAGCAGGTGGGCGGGCCGGTCGCGCAGGTCGAAAAGCGTCTCGTTGGTCAGATAGGGGACGCTCTCCAGCCCCGGGATCGGCGGCACCAGCGGGGCGGAGCCGGTGGCGATCACCACCCGGCGGGCCTGGATCAGGTGGTCGCCCGCCGCAACTTCGCGCGGCGACACGAAACGGCCCCAGGCGCGGATCACCCGCACCCCCAGCCCCTCGAACCGCTGCTGGCTGTCGTTGGGGGCAATCGTCGCGATGGTGCGCGCCACATGGCCCATCGCCGCCCGATAGTCCTGCGGCCCGGCATCCCCATGCGCGGCCTTGGCCGCGGCCAGCAGCGCCTTGGAGGGGACGCAACCGGTGTTCAGACAGTCCCCGCCCATGCGGTGGCCTTCCAGCAGCACCACATCGGCGCCCATCTGCGCCGCCCCGGCCGCCACCGACAGCCCGCCGGACCCGGCGCCGATCA
>JBFXGQ010000477.1:0-4164 GCA_050177915.1 Pseudodonghicola sp.
TCTGGGCGGCGGCGGCACGCTGTTCGTCTCGGTGGCTGCCGGCACCCCGATCGCCGCCTATGAGGAGATGCTGGGCGACGGCACCCCGATCGTGCGGGCGATGCCCAACACGCCCGCCGCGGTGGGTCGCGGCATCACCGCGCTGATCGGCAACGCCTGCGCCAGCGCCGCCGATCTGGATGTGGCCGAGGGGCTTCTGTCCGCCGTCGGCCAGACCGTCCGGCTGGAGCATGAATCGCAGATGGACGCGGTGACCGGCCTCAGCGGCTCGGGCCCGGCCTATGTCTTCCACCTGATCGAAACCATGGCCGCCGCCGGCGAGGCGCAGGGCCTGTCCGCCGATCTGGCGATGCAGCTGGCCAAGGCCACCGTGGCCGGCGCCGGCGCGCTGGCCGAGGCGGCCGAGGACAGCCCGGCGCAGCTGCGCATCAATGTGACCAGCCCCAACGGCACCACCCAGGCGGCGCTTGAGGTGCTGATGGAGCCCGAGACCGGCTTTCCGTCGCTGCTGCGCCGCGCCGTGACCGCCGCCACCGACCGGTCGAAGGAGCTGTCCCGTGGCTGACGAGATTTCCTTCGACGATTTCCTCAAGGTCGACATCCGGGCCGGCCGGGTGGTCCGCGCCGAACCCTATCCTGAGGCGCGCAAGCCGGCGATCAAGCTCTGGATCGACTTCGGCCCCGAGATCGGCGAAAAACGCTCCTCGGCCCAGATCACCGTGCACTACGACCCGGACACGCTGGTCGGCAAGCAGGTGCTGGCGGTGGTCAATTTCCCGCCGCGCCAGATCGGCAAGTTCATCTCCGAGGTGCTGGTTCTGGGGCTGCCCGACGCGGCCGGCGATGTCGTGCTGATCGGCCCCGACGGCCCGGTGCCGATCGGCGGGCGCCTGCACTGATGCGGGTGCTGCTGTCGCGGCCGATGCCGCCGGCCACCATCGCCGCCGCGCAAGAGCTGTTCGAGGTCGAGGTGCGCCAGAGCACCCGGCCGATGAGCGCGGCCGAGCTGCGCGCGGGCTTTGCCGTCTTCGACGCGATGATGGTCACCCTGGGCGACCGGGTCACCGCCGAGATCCTGCAGGATTTCGGCCGCCCGCGCTGCAAGATGCTGGCCAATTTCGGCGTCGGCTACAACCATATCGACGTGGAGGCCTGCCGCGCCCATGGGGTGACGGTGTCGAACACGCCGGGCGCGGTCACCGACGCCACCGCCGATATCGCCATGACGCTGATCCTGATGGCCTGCCGCCGCGCCGGCGAGGGCGAGCGGCTGGTCCGCTCCGGCGGCTGGGAGGGCTGGCATCCGACCCAGATGCTGGGGCTGCATGTCACTGGCCGGCGGCTGGGCGTGATCGGCATGGGCCGCATCGGCGAGGCGGTGGCGCGGCGCTGCCATTTCGGCTTCGGCATGGAGGTGGGCTATTTCAGCCGCTCGGAGAAATCCCTCGATTTCCCCGCCACCCGGATGGACCGGCTCGCCGATCTGGCCGGCTGGGCCGATATCCTGGTGGTCGCCGCCCCGGCCACGCCCGAGACCCATCATCTGGTCGGCGCCGAGGTCTTCACGGCGATGCAGCCGCATGGGGTCTTCGTCAATATCGCCCGCGGCGACATCGTCGACGAGACGGCGCTGATCGCGGCGCTGCAATCGGGGCGGATCGGTGCGGCGGGGCTCGATGTCTATGAACACGAACCGCGCGTGCCGGCGGCGCTGATCGCGCAGGAAAACGCGGTGCTGCTGCCGCATCTGGGCACCGCCGCGCTGGACGTGCGCGAAAACATGGGCGCCATGGCGGTGGAGAACCTGCGCGCCTATTTCGCCGGGGAAGAGGTGCCCAACCGGGTGAACTGAGCCCGCCCCGGGGCCTCAGTCCTCGGGCGTCCGGCGGTCGCCCATCGCTTCGCGCCAGTGCCGGCGGCAGAGCGAGACATAGGTCTCGTTGCCGCCGATCTGGATCTGGTCGCCCTCGCGCAGCGGCTGGCCGTCCGGGCCCTGGCGGATCACCATGGTGGCCTTGCGGCCGCAGCGGCAGATGGTGCGCACCTCGCGCATCTCGTCGGCCAGCGCCAGCAACGTGGCCGAGCCGGGGAACAGCGCGCCGCGGAAATCCACCCGCAGCCCGTAGCACAGCACCGGCAGGCCCAGATCGTCCACCACCCGCGCCAGCTGCCAGACCTGTTCGGGCTGCAGGAACTGCGCCTCGTCGACGAAGACGCAGGCCAGCGGGCGGTCGTCCCGGCCCGCCGCCACCTGCCGCGCGGCGATCCGGGCGAACAGGTCGTCGCCGGCCGAAAACGTATCGGCCTGCGCCCCGATGCCGATGCGCGAGGCGATCCGCCCCTGGCCGGCCCGACTGTCCAGATCGGCGGTCAGCAGATAGGTCGCCATGCCGTTTTCGACATAGTTGTGAGAGGCTTGCAGCAATACCGTCGACTTGCCGGCGTTCATGGTGGAGTAGTTGAAATAGAGCTTGGCCATGCGCCTCGGTCTAAGGGCGGAAACGGCGCCGGGCAAGGCGGCGCGTGGCCTGCGTCAAGGGTTTAGGCCGCCACTGCTGGTCTCCGAGTCCGGGCCGGAACAGACCCTGGGGATGGACAGGAGAACCTGCAGCGACGGCTTTTAGGGCCTAATATGGCCGTTGTGGCGGGGGGCATGGAACAATAAGACCCCGCCACCCGGTAAATCACAGATGAGAAATGCCACCTGCTACTCTTTCAAATCCCCCGAAAACCTGAGGGATAGCAAAGGGATCGCATTTGGATTAGGAATCGGTAATGGGAAAAAATCCGGGCGCTTCCCCCTTTTCGCGCCCGCGGTAAAGGGTAAGGCGCGGCGCATGCATTCCATGGGAACCTATCTCAAGAAACACACCGAGGCGTTGGTCAAGGAGGTGGGAGTCGAGGCTGCCTGCGAGATTACCGGAAAGTCCAAGGCGACGCTGGGGCGCAACTATTCGGACAACCCCGAACATGCCGACCGCTTCATGCCGGTCGATGTGGTGGCGCGGCTTGAGGCGAAGGCGAATTACCCCCACGTCACCAGTGCCCTGGCCGAGCTGCAGAAGATCACCCTCTCCTTCGACGACCGCCGGACGAATGCCCCCGGGACTGGCAATGTGAACGCCGATGTCATCGCGCTCAGCCAGCGCTTCGCCATGCTGATGAGCGAGTATCAGCAGGCGATCGAGGATGGCATCATCACCGTGAACGAGGCCAAGCGCCTGCTGCGCGAGACCTTGCTGCTGCAACAGGTGCTGATCGAAATGAAACTGCACCTGGAAGAAGAAAGCGCCTGACGGACCGCGCCGGCGCACCTGCTGTCGCAAAGACGGCCGGGCGGGCAGGACCTGCCTTTTTCTGGCTTTCAAATATCCTCGCCGAAGGCCGCGCCCCGCCGGGGCGCGTCAGGGCGGTGCGGAGGGGGAAGCGCGCGCCGCCGGATCGGTTCAGCCCTGCCGCCGCAGCAGTACCGAGCCCACCGAATAGCCGGCGCCGAAGGAACAGATCAGCCCCAGATCTCCCGCCGCCAGATCGTCGGAATTCTGCGAAAACGCGATGATCGACCCGGCCGAGGAGGTATTGGCGTATTCCTGCAGGATATTCGGCTGCTCCTGCGGCTCGGGCGTGCGGCCCAGGACCTTCTTGCCGATCAGGTCGTTCATGCTCTTGTTGGCCTGATGCAGCCACATCCGCTTCAGCGCCGCGCCCTCCAGCGCCTCGGCCGCCAGATGGTCGGCGATATGCTGGCTGACCATCGGCACCACTTCCTTGAACACCTTGCGGCCGTTCTGCATGAACTGCATGTCGCGGCGGTCGGCCAGCCCGTCGGGCCGGGTGCGGCGCAGAAAGCCGTTGTTGTTGCGGATGTTGTTGGAAAACTGCGTGGCGCAGCGGGTCGAGAGGATCTCGAAACAGGGGCCGTTGGCGGCCTCGATCCGTTCGACCACGGTGGCGGTGGCGACATCGCCGAAGATGAAATGGCAGTCGCGGTCGCGCCATTCCAGGTGGCCCGAGCAGATCTCGGGGTTGACCACCAGTGCGGCGCGGATCGAGCCGGCCCGCACCATGTCGGCGGCGGCCTGCAGCCCGAAGGTGGCCGACGAGCAGGCGACATTCATGTCGAAGGCAAAGCCCTGGATCCCCAGCAGGTTCTGGATCTCGATC
>JBFXGQ010000478.1:0-4161 GCA_050177915.1 Pseudodonghicola sp.
AGCTCGTCGCGGACCGCCCGCATCGCCGCCGACAGGCCGAAACCGGTCGCGCCGATCTCATCCAGGGGAATGCCGCCGATCTCGCGCGGCAGCCCGACCGAGCGGCCGATTTCGTCGCGGATCCAGGCCATCGCGACCTCGTCGGTGCCCATGTCGGGGCCGGGAATGAAGCTTTCCACCTCGCGGATCGCCCGGGCCAGCGCGCGGATCAGGGCCTCTTTCTCCTGCAGCGGCATTTTCGGGTCGCCGACGATCACCATCTTGCCGCCGCCATGGCGCAGCCCGGCCGCCGCGTTCTTGAACGTCATCGCGCGGGCCAGCCGAAAGCACTCCTCGACGGTGACATCGGGGGACATGCGGCTGCCGCCGATCGCGGGGCCGGCGGCGGTGTTGTCGACCACAAGGATCGCCCGCAGCCCCGTCTTGGGGTCGGTCAGCTCGATGATCTTTTCCGGGCCGAATTCGTCCGCAAAGGCAAAGCTGGTGCGCATGGCCTCTCCCTGTTTCACTCCTGGCGTTGCAGGTCTTCGATTGCTGCGTTGAGAAAGCGCGCTGCCTCGCCGCCGGTGACCGCGCGATGGTCGAACGTCAGCGAGAGCGGCAGCGCCGCGCTGCGGTGGGGGGCGTCGTCGGGTCCCCAGACGGCCTGCGGGGTGACGCGGCCGGCCCCCAGAATGGCGACCTGCGGCGGGCTGACCACAAGCTGTCCATGGGTGCCGCCCAGCGGCCCGAAATTCGACAGGCTGATCGTGGCCCCGGCCTGATCCTCGGCGGTAAGCTGGTGGGCGCGTGCGCGGGCGATGATCCGGTCCAGCTCGGCGCGCGTGTCCGGCCCGTCGCGAGAGCCGGCATCGCGCAGGACCGGCACGTAGAGCCCGGCCGTGCTGTCCACGGCGATACCGAGATCGACCCGGTCGTGCAGCCGCCGGGCCTGCGCCCTTGCATCGAGCCAGGCGTTCAGTGCCGGCTCGGCCCTCGCCGCGGCGACCACCGCGCGGATCAGGCGTTGCATGATGTCGGCATCGGGCGCGGCCCAGGCGGTTATGTCGGCCCAGTCGTGCACGGTGGCGGGCACCACCTGCGCCCCTGCGGCGGCCATGTTCCGGGCCATCGCAAGGCGCGGCCCCTTCAGCGCGATCCAGTCCGGGCCGGCGGCGCCGGTTGCGTGCTCTGCCACATCGGCGCGGGTGATCACCCCGCCCGGGCCGGTCCCCTTGAGGCCCGACAGATCGACGCCGCGTTCGCGCGCCAAGGCGCGGGCGGCGGGCATGACACGTTGCGCGCCCTCTGGCGGGCCGGGTGCCGGGGCCGGTGCACGCGCTGGTTCCCGTTTCCCCTTGCCGGGCGGCGGGGCGTCTTCGCTTTCCAGTTGTCCGACCACCGCGCCGTGATCCTTGCGGGCGCCAAGATCGAAGACGACCAGCAGGGCGCCGACGGCGACGGTCTCAGCCGGCGCGGCCTTGAGTTCGGCCACGGTGCCGGACCAGGGCGCCGGGATCTCTACCACGGCCTTGCCGGTCTCGACGGAAACCAGCGGCTGATCGGCGACCACATGATCGCCGGGCGCCACGTGCCATTCGACGATTTCGGCCTCTTCCAGCCCTTCGCCCAGATCGGGGAGGCGGAACTCTTTCAGTGCCATGCCATCACCTCATGCACGGCGGCGCAGACATCGGCGCTGGAGGGCATATAGGCGGTTTCCAGACGCGGCAGCGGCGGGATGATGTCCGGCGGGCAGACCCGGCGGACCGGGGCCAGCAGCGCATCCAGGGCCTCCTCGGCCAGGCGGGCGGCGATCTCGGCGCCGAAACCGACGGTGCGGGGCGCCTCATGCACGATCACGCAGCGCCCGGTACGCCGGACCGACGCAAGCAACGCGGCGGCGTCATAGGGTTTGAGCGTTGCCATATCGAGCACCTCGGCCTCGATCCCCTCGCCGGCGAGCGTTTCGGCGGCCTCGAGGCATTCGCGGGTCATCGCGCCCCAGGTGACAAGGCTCACGTCGCGCCCCTCGCGCAGGGTGAACGCGGTGTCGAGCGGCAGGCCGGCGCCGTCCAGCGTGACCTCTTCGCGCTGGGCGCGATACAGGCGCTTGGGTTCGAAGAACACCACCGGATCGGGATTGCGGATCGCCGAAAGCAGCAGGCCATAGGCGTGCCGGGGGGTGGCAGGGATCACCACCCGCAGGCCGGGGATATGGGCGAAGAGGGCCTCGATGCTTTCGGAATGATGCTCGGGCGCGTGCACGCCGCCGCCATAGGGCGCGCGCAGCACCATCGGGCAGGTCAGCCGCCCGCGGGTGCGGTTGCGCAGCCGGGCCGCATGGTTGGCCACCTGGTCCAGCGCGGGATGGATGAAGCCCTGGAACTGGATCTCGGCGACCGGGCGGAAGTGCTGGGCGGCCAGACCCACCGCAATGCCGGCGATCGCGGCTTCCGACAGGGGGGTGTCGCGCACCCGGTCGCGGCCAAAGCGCTGCCACAGCCCCTCGGTGGCCCGGAACACGCCGCCGTCAACGCCCACGTCCTCGCCCAGGATCACGACCGAGGGGTCCTCTTCCAGCGCCTGCGCCAGTGCCGCGCGCACCGCATCGATAAGCGTCAGCTCAGCCATCCTCGCCCTCCGCGATGCGCGCGCGCGCGGCTTTCAGGTCGGGCGGCAGGTCCTCGAAGATGTAATCGACGATGGATGTCGCCGGCTGCGGGGCGATGCCCAGATAGGCCTCCACCGCGGCCTCCACCGCCACAGTGTTCTTGGCGCGCAGGCTGTCCTCTTCCTCGCGGCTCCAGCCATGCGCCTGAACCAGATGGTCGCGCAGGCGCGCAACCGGCTCTTCGGCCCAATGCTGGCTCACCTGGGTGTCCTCGCGGTAGCGGGTGGCATCGTCAGCCGTGGTGTGATCGCTCAGCCGGTAGGTGATGCACTCGATCACCGTGGCGCCTTCGCCCGCGCGCCCCCGCGACAGCGCCCGGCCCACCGCGTCGCGCACCGCGATCACGTCGCAGCCATCCACCTGTTCGCCCGGCAGCCCGGCGCCGATGGCCTTTTGCGCCAGGGTCTGCGCCGCGGTCTGCGCCTCTCGCGGGACAGAGATTGCCCATTGGTTGTTGTTGATGACGAACACCACCGGCAGCGACCACACCCCGGCCATGTTCAGCGCCTCGTGGAAATCCCCGCGCGAGGTCGAGCCGTCGCCACCGACCACCACGGCGCAGCGCGGTTCGCGCCGCAGGCTGAAAGCCAGCGCCACGCCCACAGCTTGCGGATACTGGGTGCCGACCGGCACGCAGACCGGGAAATCCTCGCGCGAGCGGGCGAAATCCGAGCCCCGTTCGTCGCCGCCCCAGTAGAGCAGCAACTCCTCCATGCTGGCGCCGCGCCAGAGTTGCGCGCCATGTTCGCGGAACGAGGGGATCAGAACATCCTCTTCACGCATGGCGCTGGCCAGACCGACCGGGACCGCCTCCTGCCCCAGCGAGGAGGCATAGGTGCCCAGCCGGCCGGTGCGTTGCAGCGCAATGGCCTTGGCGTCAAAGGCGCGGGTCTGCAGCATGCCCGCGTAAAGCGCGACCAGCGTGGCCCGGTCCGCGGCGAAGCCGGGCGCCGGATCGGACAGCGTTCCGTCCGGAGCCAGATAGCGCGAAAACGGGATGCCGTAGGGCCGGGCGTTCTCCTCCTGCCGTGCCGATTGATTCTTCATCTCCCCGTCCTCCTGCAAGACATGCAAATGCCTTCGACGAGATAAGTTTTCGGATCGGATGAGGTGAGGGTATCATGCCGGAGACAGGGGCGGAAAAACTTTTCTTCAAAAATGTGCTACGTGCCTGGGGACATCCGGCGGTCCTGTTCGGGCGGGCGACGGCGCTGGGAAAACACTTGGTTCAGTAGAGCGATTGTCCCCTGGACGAAGTGTCCTTCGCCCGGTGGCGGGCCAAATCGGGTGACATGGAGAGGATCAACGCGGCGTTTCTGACGGCGTTTGAGGCCACCCGGCCTGGATCTGTCCGCCGAAATTTCAGGATCGTCACTTGACGCGACACATTTTTCGGAAACGATATATGAATCTTTGAATATATCGTTGTGTTGTGAGGAGGAGGACAACATGGCCCCTGCACCTAGACCTTTTTGGTCCCCGCTTAGCGCCGGTATCGCGCTGGGATT